>JAZGFE010000325.1:0-42004 GCA_036479215.1 Nannocystaceae bacterium
CCCCCGTACCCACCGATGCCGCGCTGGAACGAGGGCGCAGAACGGATTTTCCCCCTCCCGCAGCGATTGCCGAGGACAAGAAGCTCTTCGGTTCGGCGGAGCCGGTAGCTGGCCCCGATTCGATCAACTCGAGCACCCCGCAGGCGTCGCCGCAAGGGCCGGCCGTCGCCCCGCCACCTCCGTCCATGGTCACCTTCCGGATAAGTACCCCTGTCCCCGCAAAGATCCTCGACGCTCGCGACGAGGGTATCTATGGGATGACCAACAGCGAGGAGGGGGTCAAAGTACAGACATCGGACAAGGTGATTCGTTTGCTCCTGCGCGCGGCGGGGTACGAGGACTTGCCGGTGGATATTGTGCCGAATCGCGACAAACGCTTCGAACGCAAACTGAGTCGTCGAAAGCGTCCTCGAAAGAAGTCCAGAAGGAAGACGGGGCAGCAGAAGACCGCTTCGTCGGCCAAGCCGGCGCCTACGGCGGAGACGGCCGATACAGCGAGCGAGGAGCAGCAGCAGGCCACGAAGGACCCGAGGCTTCCGCCGGATCTCAAAGACCCTTTCAAACACTAGAGCTGACTCGGCTGAACTTCGACAGTCGATGCGACACGCAGGTGAGCGGTGCTGAAAAGGCCTGAAAAAGACCCCTACGGCGTCTTTGGCGGCCTGGCCAACTGTGCGGCGCTTGTCAGTAGATCAACGACGCCAGGTACATCGTTCGCCGCCCAGCTGGCGGGGTCGCGCGGATTGAAACGCCAGAACAGGGATGGCGCGTACAGGGTTTGCCGGATGCTCGCGGAGAGGGTGAATGTCTCCACGCAGACAGCCCATGTTCCGTGGTGATGGTGCTGGTGGTCTTCCTGCTCGCCTGTGAAGACATCGAACCACCGGCTGGCGAGTCGTCGATAGCGGTTGCGCGGTTGCGCGAATCGGAACACTCGGGTCAGATGTCGGTAGCAGGAGTAAGCTTCGCTATCTCGCACATGCGCAGGGATGAGCGTGCCCATGAAGGAGTGCAGGTTGATACTGGCGTGAAACTTACATCGCGCGAAGAGCTCGTCTAGCGCAGCGGTTTCGGGTTCCGATAGGGGATGGACTCCGCGGTAGTTGCTGCTGCCGGGTCGATCTGAACCAGCCCAGGGCAGATAGCGGCAAGGTTTCGCGCGATGGGGGAGGGGAAAATTCCGATTCAGGTCCACTCCGTTGGCGTTCGTCCGCAGGTGCGCCAGTGAACCTTCTCCGCGCGCCTCCCACGTGCGAGCATAGCCGTCGGGATTCAGTCGCGGGATGACCCACACCTCGGCTTGTGCCCGGAGCTTCGAGAGCGCGTGATCGTCATGCGACGCGCGAAGTAGTAGCTCCGTAGCGACCCGAGTGGAGACGTATTCCACCCCGTGGATGCCCGCAGCGCACAATACGCGCATGGTCGCGCCCGGCCCGGACGCGCTTGGGAGGCGCAGTGCAAGCAAGGGGCGCCCCTGCTCGCTACGCCCATACTCCACCAGTTCGGCGCCCGCCCGCGCACCGAGCTCGATGGTCTCGCGCTCGGCAGCCTCGGGGCTCGGGTACGGTGAAAGATCTCGATGGGACACGTCTTTCAGATCGACCGGCTAGTTCGTATTGGGCGCCTCCGTCACGGTCGCCGGCGGGACCGTGGCCGCTACGCGGCCGTCTTCCGCGTCTTCCTCGAGTGCGGCCGTCTCTCCATTTGCTTCGACAGCAGGGGCTCGATTGTCGGGCGCAGGAATCGTAGATTCCGACGTTGGAACGCGGCCTCGTTCCGTGCCATCGGGACCTTCCGACTCGGGGGCTGCAGCACAGCGCTCAGGATCGGCTAGACGTCGGAGAGCCAAGCTCACCTCGCCCACAATACTCCCCGTGATGGACTCGTCCAACGCGTCGAGTAGGTCCTCCCGGACCAGGAACATCGTGCTGGCCTCACGCACGGTAAGATCGCGAATCGCCCGTCCTCTGACGTTCGCCTTGTCCCGCAGCAACGCGCGGATGTCCGCAGCTTTTTGTCCGTGGCTCCGTCCGACATTGAGCTCAACCGCGGCATAGGGTGAGTCGATCGCGGCGGATGCTTCGGCCGAGTCCGGATCCCGAGTGACGCTGGGGGGGGAAACCAGTGGTTGGGGTGGCGGATCGGGAAGGAGATTCCTCGCTGCCGCTGCGTCGCGATAGTTGTCGTCGCCGAAATCTCGCCACGAGTACTTGGCGCTCCAAACTTCCCAGAAGTCTTTGTGTGGTGGCGCCGTGAGTTCCGGCAAGGGAGGGGGAGTCGTTTTCTTGCGACGTCGCTTGCGTCGGCGCTTCGTCTTGGCGGCGTCGATCGCCGCCTCCTTCTCCGCCGTTATCGTGGGATCGAGTGCGGCGGCGCCATCTGACGCCACCCGTTCCGCGCTCGGACCGTGATCCTCGCTGGAGGCGTGATCCTCGCTGGAGGCGTCTTCCTCGCTGGAGGCGTCGTCTTCCTCGTTGGAGCCGTCCTCCTCGACCACGGCCGTATCCACGTCCTTGGGTGCGGCCGAACGCACGAGTGCAGCGTCGGTCCTCGATAGATCCTCGAGCACGACTTCATCTTGGAGCTCATCGATCACGGCCCGTCGTCGGCCCTTCAGTGTCAGATCACCAAGCTCGTCGACCTCGCCGAACTCCGACCGCACGGCTGCGAGTTCAGTGTCATCAATGTCGATGAGGATCTGCTCCTGCGACACACTAGGCGAACGTTTACGGGCGTCTCGCGCTTCCGGATCCTGTCGGTTGCGCCCGCGTCGCCGTCCTCGTTGAGTGCGTGCAGTCTGCTCGGGGGCAACCGACCCATCGATCTCGGCTTTTTGGGGGTTCGATCGCGATTCGTCGTCGTCTCCGGGCGCGACGCTCGACTCTGCCGGCGCAACGACTGGCGTGTCTGCCCCACGCCGTCTGCCGCGCCGACGCCTGGAGCGACGTCCGTTGGACTCGCTCTCCCCCGCGCCTTGATCGGGATCGCTCGGCTCGGACGGCGCACTCTCGCCATGTTGGTCGCTTGTATCGGCCGATGTCGCATCGGTGGGTGCGGCCGGGCTCTCCTTCCCGTCGGAGGTTCCCTCACGAGCCAACGCCGCAGGGGCCGGACCGTCGCGTCCCTGGCCACGTCGTCGGCCACGTCTCCGCCGTTGTGTTCCGTCGTCCTGGGCCCCGGTATCGCGCGGGGGGGTGGGGGTAGGGGGGGAGGCGGCTGCAAGCGGCGGCCCCCCGTTCGTGGCGGAGACGTCGGTCGTCTCTCCAGGCTTCGGTTCTGCGCTGCGGTCCGTCGCCTGCCCATTGTTGGTCTGGGAATCTCGTTCGTGGCCCTCTCGATCGCCAACCTTCATTCGCTTGGGGTCCGATCGGGCAGAGCGTGCCCCTGACAACTTGAGGTCTCGGGCTTCGTCCCGCGCCTCTTTCCGCCTTCCCTCATCGCGGGGCGCGCTGCGATCCCGCTCTCGGACGGCATCCCGCTCTCGGACGGGCGCTCGCCCCCGGGCGGAGTGGCTACCCCGATCAGATCCGCGGCTGCGTCCAGGTGCGCGACTACGCTCGTGCGTGCGTTCCCTGCCCGGCATGCGGCTGCGGTCAGATGTCTGGATACTTTCTTGTGCACGGTCTCCCGTCGGCGCGTCTTCGAGCTCGCGTGCCGCGAAGCGCCGTCGCGAAGCGGCTGCGAGCGCCTCACTCAGCAAGTACGCGACGACCCGCTCACCCCTTGGGTCGGCGATGAGTCGGCGTGCGAGCGCGATTTGATCCGGTGGCACAGGCGTGGAAAAGCGGCGACTGAGCTCGTCGAGACGAGTTTCGTTTCGTCGGGCCGCGAGCTGCGCTTCGGGGAGCATGCGGCGCTCGCTGAATTCAAGGCTCGGGTACACTTTCTTAAGAAGGTAGAAATTGCCGATTTCGAGGGGGGATACCAAGCTGATCGCCAGCCCCCGTTTTCCGGCGCGACCCGTTCGCCCGGTCCGATGGACGTAGCTTTCCGCTGCTTCTGGAAACGCGTAGTTGATGACGTGGCCCACATGAGAGATGTCGATGCCTCGAGCCGCGATGTCGGTGGCAACGAGGAAACGTAGCTGGCGCTCGCGCATCCGCCCCATCACGCGCTCCCGAGCCGTTTGGGTCAGATCGCTCGATAGCGCCTCTGCGTCATAATTTTCGCGTTGGAGCACCGACGCCACCAGCTTCGTCTCTTCGCGCGTGTTGCAAAAAATGATCGCATTCGCCGGGTCCTCGACCATCAGGAGGTCGAGGAGATCTCGTGTCTTGACCGCGTTCGTTACCGAATAGTAGACGTGTTCGATCTCGGCCGCCGCCACGTGGTCGCCAGAGAGTTCGATCCGGAGCGGGTCTCGCATTTGCCGGCGCGCGATCCGGGCGATGTCTTCCGGCACCGTGGCCGAAAACAGACACGTTTGCCGCTCCGACGGGCATGCGCTGAGGATCTCGCGGATGTCCTCCAGAAACCCCATCGACAGCATCTCGTCGCACTCGTCGAGGACCACGGTCGTCGCTCGGCTCAGATCCAGCGAACGACGGCGGATGTGGTCGAAGATCCGGCCGGGCGTTCCTACGACCGCATGCACACCGCGTCGTAGCGCGTCGAACTGAGGAGACATCGCTGTGCCGCCGTAGACCGGCAACACCTCCACGGATTTCTCGGCAGCGAGCCTGGCAAGCTCCTCGCACACTTGTTTCGCAAGCTCGCGGGTGGGCAGCAGCACGAGCAACTGGATGCCGGTGGCACTCGCTGGCTCGTCGACGAACCGCCGTGCGAGCCACGGCAGGCAAAACGCCCCTGTCTTGCCACTGCCCGTATGAGCCTGAACCATGACGTCTCGGCCGGACGACATCGGCTCGAATACACGGGACTGAACGGGAGTGGGATGCACCCACCCAAGTGCGTCGACCGCACGCCGGAGCGCCTTGTCCAGTCCGAAACTGTCGAGCGACTCGAGCGTTGAAGGTGGCGCCGTTGCGTCTTCAGAGGTCGACGGTCCAGGTGGGCCCTCGTCTCTCGAGTTGCCCGCGGCCGGGGCATCGCTGCCGACCGCCCCGCCCCCGGCGGACCCTGCCGTCTGATCGGCCCGTTCCCCCCCCGATCCAACTCTGGCGACCTCGCCCGCACCGGACGTCACGACATCCGTCGTAGCCGGCCCATCGGGTCGTGGGACATCGTCAGATATCCCAGACGCAGAAGCTGCGGATCGCGGACCTTGCTGGAGATCGTCGCTGTCTTGCGGGGTTTCTGGGTGGTCAGGAGAGGGTTTCGGGGAGTCGTTGGAGGTTGCCGTCGTCGGACGGCCCTCGTCGCGCTCGCTCATAGTAAAAAATCCTAGAGCGCGAGAAGCTCTTGCCGCGCCTCGGCGTCGCGCTGCCCATGGAGCTGGTGCCTGTCGTGTAAGGCCTTGATCCGATCAAGCTTGTCGACCAGTCCTGAAGCGGAGTCGACGCAGAAGTCGCGTGTCTCGCGGAGAAGGGTGGAAAATTCACGGCCCGCATCTTGGGACCTGGAGGGCGCAGTTTGGGGCCTGTCCAGGTGGCTGACCAGTCGGCCGCGGAGTAGTTGCACCCGATAGTCACAGTCGATCGTTGAATGCGATGAGCTGCGTAGTTGCTGGCGGAGTCCACCGCCGGCGGCGATGAGAACATAGCCGACCAACAGTATCGTGCCACAAACCTGGACCCAGGTTGCAAATCGGCCACGACGCGGGGGATGACTTTGGTCCAGTGCGAGACACTGTCGCAAGTCCGGGCTCGCGGGTCAAGCGCTAAGGTTGCTGCGCAAGGAGCGAGCCTCGGTACGCGCGGGCCATTGCGAATCATGCGCTCGTGCTCTGTTTTCCGGTCGACGGCCGGCGTAGGTCCGTGAACCACCGCTCCTGGTTCACTCGCCTGGACACTTGGGGCTCAGCGCCGTCGTTCGCGTGGTGAACTCGACCTCTCGCGTGAGTGTGAGCCCTTTGGTCCCCGTCTGCAGCCTGCGGATCTTACAGCCGATGGGCACGCTGGCGTTGTCGTGGTGACAGGTCGCGGGGTCGTTGAGGTCGAGATCGGCCGGCAGAAGATCGCTCACTTTGGGGTCCACGGCGTAGGCGTTGTCAAACGCCCAGTAGTCCATTTGTTGGGCCGCCCAGTTGCCTACGTCCACCGGGCTGACTCGGGTGGGCCTATCTGGGAAGCCCTGCAGGCGTACCCGCACGGCGCTGCCCGGTTCGAGTTGGAGCGCGTCGCCCGGGTCGACGATCGCCGGGGTCCCATTGTCTGCAATACGCCCGCCTTGTTCCTCAAACCGGAGATCGAAGATGAGATAACGGCTGGGCCCGACGGGAGCACTCAGTCTCGGAAGCGCGGTGACGATATACACGCCGGGGTTGAGGGGCAAGGAGAAGTAGCCCTGGTCATCGGTGGTCTGCGTATAGAAATACGGTCCCAACGGATCTTGGCCCGCACGCGAAGCGCTGGTGTCGGGCTCTTGAACTCGCAGCCTTTCGGCCATGACCTGTGCGGCCGCGGAGCAGTCTTGGGTCGACCCATCCTCGGGTGGGTTCTTGCAGCTGACACGACCTTGAAGCACGATCCGGGGCCGCAAAGGGTGGCGAATGGCGGTCCCGGGTTCGACGGGTACCGGGGCGCCGAGTCGCTCAGAACGGAATATCGAGCTCGGAGGCTGCATGATGGTGATGCTGTAGTTGCGCGCCACATCAGTATCGGATCGCCCCAGTTTGACCGAGCACGGGCTGCTGCCGCAGTCGTCCCTGATCTTGCCCTCGTACCAGCCGATATCTGAGGCTTTGTCGGTCTTCCCTAACTTGAGGCATGCCTCAAGTTCGAATGGGGGGAGCGCATCGGATGTTTCGGGCAACGCGATCGTGTGGAAACTGATACTGGCGTGCTTCGACAGCGTGTCACACGCTCGCTCTTCGCTCCTCGCTTCACGCGCGTCGTCGTCGAAACAGCTCGTGTCGCAGCACCAAAACGTGTCCTTGCCACGCTGCAGGCGTATCGGAGCCGAGGCAAAATCGAAATCGGCGTTGAACGCTTTCCACCGCGGGATACACAGCTCTTGAAGCCTGATCGGTTCGACCACCTCCAAGCCAGGGTCGTCCGCATGAACACTGGCTCTGAGGTACACATTCGGGTACACGAAGTCCGAACTCGAATCGGAGGATACCCTCGGCTCGGCGAGGATACTGAACTCGCGATCCGCCACCCATGACGGCGCGCAATATGAGTAGATGCGGACATCCACATCTCCAAGCCGGTCCGTTTCCGGACTGGAGTGGTCCGAAGCGGCGACGAAGCCGTGGAGGTCGAGGCTGCATGTCTCGGTGTCGAGATTGCATGTCATGCCCGTCTGGGGGGTGTTGCAGCTCGGGTCCGCGGTCTCGCTGCAGGAGATGGCGCTCGATTGATTGTTGTGGATCCACGGCAGCGACGTCTCGTGGGCGATGGCAGTCGTGTACGAGAACGTGACGTCCACGCCCCCGAGGTAGTCCATATCGCCGGGTCCATCCGTGCCACGGGCGGAGCGCACCCTCGCGCTCACCGGCCAATGACAGCGGCGATCCGAGAAAAAATCGATCTTCGGGCCGCCCGCGGGATCAGGATCTTCGAGTACGAAGTGAGGATCTAGCGCGTAATACACCTTCGCATAGGCGTTTTTCGTGTCCACGCCGCTGGGCGTGACGGAGACGATAGCCGAGTACGCGGTGTTCGTCGCCACACTGAACTCTCGCGGCAGAGGCTCTGACTCAGAGGTTTCGACGCCGATCCCAATGAAGTCAAACAGACCACGTCCGACGCTAGAGGGAATCGCGTACTGAATGCTGGCCTCCCGGTGACTCCCCCTACCTACGCAGTACCCCACACCGTTTTCCGCCGGCGTGTATCCATCGGGACAATTGTCGGTTGCACCTGGTTTGTCTCGACCGAACCTGGGAATCACTGCGGCGGAAAACTGGCTGGTGATGGCCGATTTCCCCCCGGGTTGCTCGAGCTGCAGCACGTTGCCCTTACCCGCGACGGTGTCGCATCCGAGGACCTCCACCCTGAGGTCCTCCGATTCCACCATGATCTCAAGGGCAAACGTCGCCCTTTGCGGGTCTCCCGGATCCACGCATACGCCGCCTTGCTCGGCGCACCACTGCCCCTTTGCACAGTCGTCGTCCAGCTGGCAACCCTCAGGAGGAGGAGGGTCGGGGGCGATGGTGCTACACGCGGCGATCAAGATCACCAACGATACGCGGCCGAGTGAAATCTTGCTGCCCATCGACGCTAGCCGCCGAGGTCGTCGCCGGGATCGATGCAGCTCTCGGCGCAGCCGTAGGGATCGACCTTGAGTACTCCCTGTGCATCGAATTGTTTCTCGTGCTCGTCGCTGCAACGGAATACATAGTCGAGTCGATCCCATGTCGCGCCATTCGCTATGTCGGGCACACCAACCTGCGGAGGATTGTTATTACCCGTCACGGAGAACCAGGGGCGATCGGTCGCTACTACGGTCAGTGTGTGGAATCGCTGCCCCATTTTCTCCTTCGTCTTGGGGTTACAAAGGTCGAACACCTCTCTCTCCGAATCGTCTTTGACGACGAGTTTCCGCGTGAGCGGGTCGGGACGATTGATGATCAGCGCAGCGTACTGTGAGTGGTCGCGCTCAAATCTCTCTGGATGGGTGTAGGCTGCCGCGGAACTTTGTGGATCGTCAGCCGCATCGTGATCGAGTAGTAGCGCCGCGTAAAGCTCGTCTTCGTGCCGCGTTCCTGGATGCTGGTCTTCGTCTTCGGCGTAGAATTCCACGATGCCCAGCGCGTTGTCGTCGTAGCTGTCGCCGTCGCATGCGCAGAAGCTGTAGCGTTCCTGCGAGGGGTCGAGGAAGTGGGGCAAGCCGGTCGGCGGTGGTTGTGGGCAAGAAGAAGGGTCACACGATCCCGGCGTGGCTTCGCAGCTACATTCCGCCTCGGCGCTCAGTGTCATGGTTTCAACCAGACGCACCGCATGCTGGTTTTCGATCTCCCCCCGCTCGATCTCGAAAGTATCGGTGAGGACGCAGCTTGCGAGAGCAACAACTAGCGTGAGACCGAGTGGCATCAATCGGATGATGGTCGGAGGCTCTTTCATCCCGACCTCGTATTCGCAGGCACCTCTTTTTCCTTTTCGAGATGTCGGAAAATCGTGCGGGGATCCACCCCCAAGTCCCGAGCTGTCTTGGTGCGATTGCCTGCATTGAGCGCGAGCACCTTGTTGATGTATTGCCGCTGCCACTGATCGCGAGCCTCGGTGAGGGGCAAGATATCCTCGCAGCCCTCGCCGCCCGTGGGAAGTTCCAAGTCCAGGTCGTCCGCGGACAAGTTGGGACCCTCGCTGAGCACCAGCGCCTTTTTTATGTGGTTTTCAAGTTGGCGGATATTGCCGGGCCACGAGAAGCGCATGAGGGCCCGGATCGCGGACTTGTCCAACGCGGTAGCGGGGCTGATCTGCCGACCGAACTGCTCCGCATAGCGTGTCAGTAGATAGCGCGCGATGAGTATGACGTCGTCCCCACGTTCACGCAGTGGCGGAAGATCGATGGCGATCACATTGAGGCGAAAATACAAGTCCTCTCGAAAACGCCCCTCACGGATTTCGTTTCGCAGATCCCGATTCGTCGCCGCGACGATCCGGATGTCGAGTGGATGGGTTCTCGTCTCACCGACCCGCTGGATCTGCCGTTCTTGGAGGACGCGGAGAAGCTTGACTTGCAGTGCGAGGGGCAGTTCGCCGATTTCATCGAGGAAGATGGTGCCGTGGTCCGCCGCTTGGAACTTGCCCACGTGGTTGGCGATGGCGCCGGTGAACGATCCCTTGACGTGGCCGAAGAGCTCGGACTCGATGAGGTTTTCGGGGATGGCGCCACAGTTCACGGTGATAAAGGGCCCTTGCGCTCGGGTCGATCGGTTGTGGACTTCGTGGGCAATCAGCTCTTTTCCAGTGCCAGTTTCGCCGGTCACGAGCACGGTTACGTCTGTCGTCGCTACTTTCTGGACCCGTTTGTACACCTCGATCATCAAGGGGCATGCGCCGATGATGGATCCGAAACGTACCCGTTCGAGACGGTCGGCCAATTCGGCACTTTCCGTGCGCAGCTCGTTGAGTAGTTGGGCGTTTTTGATGAAAAGCGCCGCCTGGCCGGCGAATATTTCGAGTACCTGAAGCTGTTCGGTCGTGAACAGATTCACGACCGTGTTGTTACCGACATAGATCAAGCCCAGCAAGTCACCCCGGGCGATGAGGGGAGCACACATCACACTGCACAATCGGAGGTTGATCACCGACTGGCTGCTCTGAAAGCGCGAATCGTTGTACGCATCGGAGATGATCTGAGCTTTGCGGGAGATGATCACCTCCCGGATGATGTCGTCCGAGAGGAGCTCGGCGGGGTCGTCCACGGGCTCGCGCTCGAGGTTTCGCGCGACGCGAATCACATAATGCTGGCCGTCGGAGAGCACCAAGAAACCCTTACTCGCTTTTGTGAGGGAGACCACCTGATCGATCAGCTCGCTTAGGAGGCCTTCGAGGTCGCCCGGCTGGAGTAAGATCTGCGAGAAGGTCTGCAGCTGCTGCATCGCTGCGACTTGGATCTCGGAGGCTGCCTCTGCGCGGGGCTTGACGTCGATGTCAACGGCTACGAAGCACAGTTCAACGCCCCCGATACGCAGGATGTCACCGTGCACCAATTCCTTCGTTCGGAATTTCCTCGTCCCCACGAAAAATGGAGTTCCTCGGGCAGCGGACTCGAGCACGTACAACCCCGCCTCGTGTGTGAGTGTGGCGTGTGTACTCGCGACATCAATGTCGTCGAGGGTGATGTGGCACTCGGCGGACGAGCCAATGGAGGTCAGCCGGCGGGCGAGGGGTACGCGGAGCGGCTTTCCGTCTTTTCCCGGGTACTGGAAATGAGGCATGACTAGAACGAGACGTGAAGGCTGATGCCGGCGCCGCCGCGCAGGATTTCCGGCGCTGGCCGCCATCGGACCCTAGCATTGGCGTCCTTCTCACGGTTCTTGGCGCGCTCGCGTGCCGGCGCAGGTTTGCGTAGTTCGCCTTCAAGTTGATCGCGTCGAATGCGCCGCGTGTTGAGCGTGGTGTATTTTTGGAAGGTCAGCTGGGCTACCAGGATATCGGCGGCGAGTAGCCCAAAGAAGGCGATGGCCGTCCCTTGCTCGAGCTGTCGCCGCCGCTGCACCACCTCGTCGCTGATGTTGTCGGGCGGACGACAGGTCATGGATCCGACGTCGAACCAGCTGATCTCCGGGTCTCGCGTGCACTTGAGAACCCATAGGCGGTTGAGGAGCAACCCGAGCGCGGTGGTGCCTGTGATCGCTTCGAGTCCCAAGAAGGCGCCACCGACCGCGGGTTCCCCGTTGTAGAAATGCCCCACGCCGAAGGGCACAAGGGCTGCGCCGCGGTTCCTCGCAACGCGGTCGGTGACCAGCACCTCCTCGCTATCGTAGGCGCGTTGGAGGCTACCGAGACGGCCCTCCAGTTTGGTGTAAGCGCGGCGGAGCTCGTCGAGGTCGGCCTGGCAGACGAGGTTTTCGGCCTCACAGCTCACGGTACGCGCGTCGTCGCGCGCGCGCTTGATCCGCCGGAAGACCTCGTACAATCGTGGGCCGTGGACGCCCGGCGGCGGCTCCCATGCCGGATCGTCGTCCAGCAGCCGTACGAGGTAACGGGTGGCGATCCGGTCGCTTGTGGTCTCGTCGAGTGTCGCGTCGAAGAGGGTCGCGTCGGCGAGGTAACGCAGCGCCATCTCGGTGCGCTCGCGGGTGTCGAGCTGGCCTCCCTCGCTGACGACCAGCTCCAGTATCCGACGCACCTGGCCCCACTCGCCGATTTTCCAGGCATCGAGTGCTTGCTCGAGTCGCAGCTTGGTGGGATCGGGCCGCCATTCGCCCGTTGCATCCGAGGCGACCCGGTCCGCACGGCCCGGGGGTGGTCTCTGTCCGGCCTCCGCGTCGAGCTTCGGGCGAGGGTCGTTATCTGTGGTGGTGTGCCCCGGAGGTGGTCCGCTGTGGACCCGATAGGACGCGTGCGTTGGCGTGGCACACAATGTAGCCAAAATTGCGCCCGACACGCAAGTCAGAAACCTCCGGACCCTCATCGACCGCTGCACGGTACCCTATCTTGCGTGCCGTTGGGGGGCGTCGTGGGTCGAGTCCGTGACCGCGACGGCGGTTCCTCTGGCGACGAGGGGCCGCGCTGCCCGTCACTCACCGGGCTTGAGATTCGCCCTCCAGGTATTCTTCCCCGGCTGCAGCGACCGGGTCTCCTTGCGGTGCCTGTGACCGCGGGCGCGGAGGGTGAGCTCGAGCTCGAGTCGGTCGCTGTCCAACGGAATGCGAAGACTCGGGAAGTTGTCGGGGGTGTACTGACCTTTGCACCCCTTGTTGCAGGAGATGACGAACTCATCCGGGTAATCGGTGAAGACCACGCGTGCAGGTTTGGGTTTGGCGATGAGGGTGATGAGCTTGCCTCCTTCGCAGTCGCGTGGATAGATGAATTTCGTACCGTCGTACCGAGGCCCGTCCCTGAGCGAGACCTTCAGCCCCGCGGTCGGAACTTGGATCTCTGCGGCATCGGATCGCTTGAGCCGCACGCTCTGATCCCCACCCTGCAGGGTGTACAGCCGTCGCTGAGCCACCGGGAGATTGTCGACGCGAATTTTGCACGCCGTGGTGCGATCTCCGAGGGAACGCCGTGCGGTCCGACGGGCCGACGCGCGTCGGACGCTGTTCTTTGCGAATTCCGTTTCGGGCCGTTTGGCTCGTGTGCCCACAGGCGGGGCAGTTGGGTGCCCCGAGTCCGCGGTGCGCGTGCGTACTGGAATTGGCGGATCGCTGCTCTCGATCTCGACGACCCCCTCCGCGGTGGGCTTTGTCGCGCCGGGGTCTCGCGCCTCCAGACCCTCCTCGGTCGATTCGGGTCCCATCAGCATCACGCCTGCGCTTACGAAGCCAGCGAATGCGGTGACCGCTCCCGCGAGCAAGAGCTGACGCATCCGACGACCACGCTGCCTGACGGTAGCGAGCAGCGCCTCTGCAGCGGTGTTGCCGGGGTCGAGCTCCAATATTCGACCCAGCAGACGCAGCGTGCGCGCGGTGTTGCCCGCTTGCATCGCCTGTCGTGCGGCTTCGAGGAGTGCCACGCACGCCCGATGGTCGATGGCCTCCACGTAGGCATGGGGCTCGGCGAAATAGCTGCGGAGTTCGTTGTCGCCGGGGGAGACGCCCATCTGCCGCGCATACTCGTTGAGGTCGGCCGCTAGGGACCTCGCCGATTGATAGCGATCGTCCGGGTCACGGGCCAAACCTCGGGCGATGATCGCCTCAAGATCTTCGTCGACGAGGGCACAGATGGCCGATGGCGCCACATATTCGGCGTCGGCGATGCGGTTGAGGACCTCATGGGGATTGCGACCCGAGAACGGAAGCGTCCCGGTGGCGATCTGGTAGAGCAAGACGGAGATCGAAAACAGATCTGTACGCGCGTCTATCGGCTGACCGTTGATGAGCTCGGGCGCCATATACGCGGGGCTTCCCAACAGCTGCCCGGTGAGCGTGAGTTTCTGCTGGTCGAGGATCTGGGCGATACCGAAGTCCATCAGCTTGATGCACCCATCCTGTTCCCGGATCATCACGTTTTCGGGCTTCAGATCCCGATGTACGACGCCCTCATCGTGCGCGTGCGCTAGCGCCAGGCAAAGGTGGTGCACGATCAGCGCTGCCAGGACTGGACGCGGTTGGAATGCGTCGCCTCCGAGCCACTCGGCCAGCGTAGGTCCGTGGATGAATTCGGTGACGATATAGCTCTCGTCGGCGTCCGGGCCCGAGTAGTCGAATATCTCCAGAATGTTGTCGTGCCGAAGCTTTGCCACGGTGAGCGCCTCACGCCGTAGCCGGAGGCGTGACTCCTCGCGGTCCGCGAGGTGGGCATGCAGCACTTTGACGGCGACCTCACGATCCAGCACCGAATCGCGACTGCGGTAGACCACGGCCATTCCGCCGCAGCCCACTTCTTCGAGCATGTCGTACTTGTCGACCCGTTGTCCGGTCAGTGATGGCATGCGCTGTTTTCGATCGGACGGTTCCCTCGGGCACCACCGACCGTCCTCGGATCCGCGAACTCACGGGGCGGCGACGGGCCGAACCCCGCTTCGGCGGCGCGTATTCCGGTGCGCCCCGCGTGGAGTTTACGCTATGCTTGCCCGAGACGGCAGCGGTCCGGTGCCCGGCATACCGTCTGAGGCCGTGCTGCGCGGATTGGCGCGCAACTCCACGCCGGCCCGATTCGACGATGAGCGACCTTGCTTTCTTGCCCCGGCCCGCCGAGGGCCTGAGCTTTGCCAACGCGATTCAGATGTTTCGCGACCGCGTTCGCCGATCGCCCAACGATCCGGCGATTCGTCACAAGCACGACGGGATTTGGAACACGCTTTCCTGGCAGGGCCTGGAACGTTCGGCTAGCGAGTTCGCCGCGGGTCTATTCGACTGGCGCAAGGTCGAGCGTGGTGAGCGCGTAGCGATTCTGGCTACGAACCAACTCGGCTGGCTCATCGCGGACCTCGCGGTAGCGATGCTGGGTGCAGTCTCGGTTCCGCTCGACGCGAATCTTCGCGGCGCGAACCTAGCAAACGTATTGCGAGCGTCCGGCTCCCGTATCGTCGTAGTGGCGGGGATCAGCGAGCTGCGTCGGGTACGAGCCGTGCTCCAAGATGGCGAGGTGACCGGTTTGGACGGTGCGGTGGTGCTCGGCGAAGAGAACGATGACCCCGAGTTGCCCAGTTTGCCCGAGTTGCCCGCCAGAACCCTTGAGGCTCTACAAGAGATGGGTGCCCAGGTGATGCCGACCCTGCGCGCCCATCTCGACCGGCTGACGGACACCTTGGCGGGGACGGATCCCTTCACCGTGATCTACCCGCCCGAGACGCACGGCACGAAACCGAAGGGCGTCGTGTTGTGCCATCGCAACATCGGCTACGAGACCTGGGCGCTGCGCAATGTGATCGCCGTCGATCAGGCGGATGAGCATTTACTGGTACTGCCCCTGTATCACGCCTTCGGTCGCCACCTGGTGTGGGCGGCCTACGCCAGTGGGGCTGTGACCGCAGTTATGGACCCGGCCCTGTCCGTGATGGATAATCTGCGGCAAATCGCACCGACGTTTCTGGGCGCCGCCCCTCCCGTCTACGAGGCGATTCGCCGCCGAATCTTGGCGGAGGTTCGCAGCGCAGGACCCGTGCGGGTCAAACTGTTCGCGTGGTGTCTGGATGTGGGGCGCCAAGTGAGCGGTCACAAGCAGCGTGGGGAGTCCGTCCCCGGGATGCTAGCCGTCAAACAGGCGGCCGCAGATCGCCTCGTGTTCGGCGAGATCCAGCGGCAGCTCGGAGGTCGGCTGCGGTTTCTAGTCTCCGGCGGGTCGCCTGCTCGCGTCGAGGTGTTGGAGTTCTTCCATGCCGTCGGACTGCTCATCCTCGAAGGGTACGGGCTCACGGAGACCTCGGGGGCAACAAACGTGAACCGCCCCGATCGGTACCGTTTCGGAACGGTCGGTCCGGCGCTACCTGGATGCGAAGTCCTCATCGCCTCGGACGGCGAAATCCTCATCCGCGGTCACAACGTGATGCTCGAGTACGACGGCCACCCCGACGCGACCCGTGTGGCGATCGATGGCGCGGGCTGGTTGCACACCGGCGACATAGGGGCGATGGAGCACGGTTTTTTGCGCGTCGTCGGTCGCAAGCACGAGGTCATTGAGCTGGCAGGTGGCCGTTGCGTGCATCCAGAACCCATCGAAACGGCACTCCGCGCGCACCCCGACGTCGGACACGTGGTCCTGTGCGGCGGCCGGGACCGGCCGGATCTGGCCGCACTCATCACGCTCGAGGACGGCGCGCTGGCGCGTCTGGCCGAACGAGCGGCGGTTCGCGGTTCGGACCGCGGCCCGCTGACGCAACATCCTCGGATTCGGAGGTCGATCGAGGAGTGGGTGGCGCGGGTCAACCAAGGCCTCGATCCGGAGAATCGCGTCGGACGCTTCGCGCTGCTGCTCGATGGCCTCGGTTCGGCGCCCGGGGAGGACACAGGAACGCTCCCGCCCAGGCGACACGCGATCTACCGGCGATTTCGCACAGAGATCGACGCGATGTACGCGATCTCACAGCCGCGCACCGGCACGACCGCTTCGGACCGAGACGGCAAGCCGAGCTGACGCGTATCCGGCGAGCCCACGGCGCCGAGAATCCCCGCTCGCCTCGTCTCCCACTTGACGCCGATGCCGGGGCACGATACCAACCTGCACCTCCTCGGCGCTGCCATGAATGAGTCGCGCAGAGACAGCGGAGGGCTGTAGCTCAGGGGTAGAGCGTCGCCTTGACACGGCGAAAGTCGGCGGTTCGAAGCCGCCCAGCCCTACAGTACGCGACTCGACTGTTCTGGGGTCGACACCCATTCAATCCAAGCCACCCCACCAAGCGTCCGGTCGACGGTTGGGCTTGGAAGCTCTCTGGTGAGCCTTGCTACCCCGCACGCCGCCCGCACCCCAACAAGACTTCCATCTTCGCTCCGCAGCGTCGATTTTGCGATCAACCCAAGAACGGTCAGTGCTTCCCTTTCCGCCGGAGCTCACCAGTTGGGCACGCTGACCGGCATCCACAAGGAGAACAGAAAATAGGACGCCGTAAACGCAGCCGCCCCGCACCACGCCCCGAGACCCATCGAGTCGGACGACGCATCCGCGTGAGAGAAGTCCGCGTCATCGATCACGAAGGTCAGCAGCGTGGCATCATGGACACCGCAGATGCACTCGCCCTCTCCGAGGAGGCGGGTTTACAACTCGTGGAAGTGAACCCGAAGACCAGTCCACCCGTATGCAAGATCTTGGACTACGGGAAGTTCAAATACGAGAACTCCAAACGTGAGGCCGAGACCAAACGGAACCGCCACGTGCAGGAACTCAAGGAGGTCAAATTCCGACCTAAGACACACGTGCACGACTTCGATTTCAAGGTGAAACATATCCGCCGCTTCCTCGAAGACGGCGACAAAGTGAAGCTGTTGGTCCAGTTTCGCGGACGCGAGATCACCCACCCGGAGACGGGGCGTGCGGTGCTCGATCGTGTATGCAAAGAGACAGAGGATCTCGCCACGGTCATCCAGTTCACCCAAATGGAGGGCAACCGGATGAACATGGTGCTTGCCCCGAAAGTAGCGAATCGCGGCGGCGGGGCCCGATCCAAACCAGCCGAGCCGTCAACCCGGGCAGACGCCCCACGGGTCGAGGTGAAGCAGCCCGCCCCGCCCACACCCACCGATACCGCCACCGGACCTGCGGCAGGCGCACCCCCACAGACTGCGAAATAGGCGCGGTTCCAGTCTGGCGCTTGCGGGGGGCGCCAGAGACGAGGTACATATCCGCCCCGCACGAGGTCTTTCCTATGCCGAAAATGAAATCTCATAGCGGCTCGAAGAAGCGTTTTCGCTTCACGAGCACGGGTAAAGCGAAGCGCACCCACTCGCACAAGAACCATATCCTTACCAAGAAGCGCCCCGATCGTATCCGCAAGCTGCGTGGCACAATCGTCGTCAGCGAGCCCGATCAAAAACGTGTTGAGAAGCTTCTTCCCTATGGGAGGCCCTAGACCATGCCCCGCGCAAAACGTGGATTTAAAGCTCGTCGCCGGCGCAACCGCATTCTGAAGACCGCCAAGGGTTTTCGAGCCGGGCGGCGCACCATGTTCCGGCGAGCAGTGGAGGCCGTGCACCACGCGTGGATGCACGCGTACATCGGCCGCAAGCAGAAGAAGCGGACCATGCGACGCCTGTGGATTGTGCGTGTCAACGCTGCGGCCCGTCTGCACGGTCTCAGCTACAGCCGGTTCATGGAGGGCTGCAACAAGGCCCGCATCGCGCTCGACCGCAAGGTGCTGTCCGATCTCGCGGTGGCCGATCCTGCCACGTTCGGCAGTGTCGTCGCTGCGGCTCGCGCAGCGCTCTAGCGCCGAGTTGGCGGACGATAGACGATAGGCGGAGTGTGATGCCGCAACGGATCGTGGAGCAAGTCGAGAGCTTCCGCGCCGAACTGAAGCTGGTGGCAGCGGAAACTGAGCTGTACGCCCTCCAGGTTCGGTATTTGGGAAAGAAGGGGTCGCTGACCAGGATCCGCAAATCCATGGCGCCCCTCTCCCCGTCGGACCGCAGGGTCTTCGGACAGGCGTTCAATCACGCGAAACAAGAAATCGAGGCCGAGCTGAAGGCTCGAGGCAAGGTGCTGCAGGGGCAGCTACGAGCGAAGGATCTCGAACGAAGCGAGGACCTCACCGCTGCGTCTCGGCGCATGTCGCTCGGCACGCTCCACCCGGTCACCCGCACGCGTCATCTGCTGGAGGACGCATGCCGCAACCTCGGCTTCGACGTTCTTGACGGCCCGCATATCGAGCATGGTGTCTACAACTTCGACATGCTCAATTTTCCGCCCGACCACCCCGCGCGGGACGAACACGATACATTCTTTGTCGACGCGACTGGGCCTGCCCAGATCGTGCTGCGCACCCATACCTCGCCCGTGCAGGTGCGCACCATGTTGCGGGAGCGCCCACCCGTGCGGATCGTGGCCCCGGGCACCGTGTTTCGCCAAGACGACGACGCTACGCACAGTCCGATGTTCAATCAGATCGAAGGGCTCTACGTCGACCGGGGCGTGACCTTTGCGGATCTCAAGGCGACGCTCTACGCCCTGTTCAGCGGATTTTTCGGCAAGGAGCTTCAGGTGCGATTTCGGCCGTCGTATTTCCCTTTTGTTGAACCGGGTGCGGAGTTCGACATGCAGTGCCCTTTCTGCGTGCGCGCAGGCAAGGGGAGGACGTGCAGCACCTGCAGAGGCGGCGGCTGGATCGAACTTGGGGGTGCGGGTATGGTCCACCCCGCCGTATTCGAGTCCGTGGGCTACGATCCCGACGAGTACAGCGGCTGGGCGTTCGGTTTTGGCATCGATCGTGTCGCCATGTTGCGCCACGACGTACGCGATTTGCGGTTGTTTTTTGAGAACGACCTACGTTTCCTGGAGCAATTCCCGTGCTGATCTCCTGCCGCTGGATCAACGAGTTTTTGGTCGGCGCAGCAGATGCTGTGATCGAAGTCGAGGCGATGTCGGCGGCACTCACGAGTTTGGGGCTTGAGGTCGAAGGCGCGGTTCGATACGGCGCGGGGCTCGAATCCGTGCTGGTCGGGGAGCTACGTGGCGTCCTCCCGCACCCGGCCGCGGATCGGTTGAGCGTGGCTAGAATCTTCGACGGCGCCGTGGAGCATGCGATTGTGTGCGGTGCTTCCAACCTTCCCGAAGCCGGTGGGAAGGTCGCCTTCGCACCCGTGGGCACGGTGCTGCCCGACGGCACCACGATCGAGGCTCGAGCGGTCCGCGGCGAAACTTCCCGGGGCATGATCTGCTCCGAGTCGGAGCTCGACTTGGGGACAGACGCCGCTGGCATCCTCAACTTGCCCTCGGAGTGGGAGGCAGGAGAGCGACTTGTCGATCGAGTGGCGGCGATCGAAGATACGGTGCTCGACATCTCCCTCACGCCGAACCGTCCCGACGCACTGGGGCATATCGGAGTGGCTCGAGACCTCGCGGTGAAGCTGGGCCGAGCGCTGAGGCTGCCAGAGGTGGCTGACGTCCCGAAAACGCGACTCGCGGGGCTCGTTGAACTGCTTGAGCCTAGCCGGTGTGGCCGGTACTGCGGCTACGCGCTGGAGGACTTCACGGTCGGGCGCAGTCCGCTGTGGCTACGAGTGCGCCTCCACCGACTCGGCTTGCGGCCCATCAACAACGCGGTCGACACCAGCAACTATGTGCTCTTGGAGTTCGGACAACCGCTCCATGTCTTCGATCGGGCACACATGTTGGGCGCGGGGGTGCGGATCCGCTGCGCGAGGGCGGGCGAAAGCCTCGCTACGCTCGACGGGGCGACGCTCGAGCTGCAGGCTGACGAACTCGTGATCGCGGACGAGAGCACGCCCCATGCCCTCGCGGGGGTGATGGGGGGCGCCGCTTCCATGGTCACCGAGGGAAGCAAGCGCGTCTTGCTTGAAGCGGCCTGGTTTCATCCTGCCGGCGTCCGGCGAGCCGCACGACACCACCAGCTGCACACCGATGCGAGTCACCGTTTTGAGCGCGGGGTCGACCACGGCAGGGGTCTTGATCTGGCGTCACGTCGTGCGTTGCTGTTGCTTATTCGTCTCGGCGGTGCGCGATGCGTCGGCTACTCCGAGGCGCACGGTGAGTGCCCCGCGCAGCTTCAGATTGTCCTCCGTCCGCACCGCATCGACGCGTTGCTCGGGCTGAAGGTCGACCCAGCGGAAGCGATGCGGATTCTCGAGGGGCTCGGTGTGGTCGTCGATTCGGGCGACATGGCGGGTTGGCTGTGTACCCTACCGACACATCGCCCAGACCTCACTCGGGAGGTCGATCTGATCGGCGAGGTCATCCGTGTGCACGGCTTCGCCAATCTGCCCGACGTGGCGCCTCGGACCGGTCGCGGGACGGTTGCGCGTCGAGATCCGGCGCAGGAGAGGCGTAGGAATCGCTCCCGCCAGCTCCTCCTTGCAGCTCAAGAGGTGGGACTAAATGAGTGTCTGACGCTCGCGTTCAGTAGCCCGGAGAAACTCGCCACCCTCCCCCTCGAAGGCCACGCTGTGCATCTGAGCAATCCGATGCGATCGCAAGCATCGGTGATGCGGACCCATCTTCTCGCCGGCTTGCTCGACGTAGCGAAGCTCAATGCGTCCCGCCACGGCTACGACCTGCGACTGTTCGAACTCGGACGCACGTACGCGTGGCCACCCGTGCCTGTGGTGGGCACAGGTCCGACCGCCGAGTTCGACGCGAAGCTGCCCCTCGAACGCGAGCATCTGGGTATCTTGTTGGGAGGGGAGAAGCTGGATGCCGCCGATCTTGTATCGGGTGTGATCCGCTTGCTGACCCGGATGGGCTACGATCCCGAGATCAGGCCCCTGACGCCAGGGCCGAGCTCCACGCACCTCCACCCCGGGGGGGCGGGATCTATCGCTCTCCGCGAAGAACAAGGCCTTGTGGTGGTCGGTGCGCTGGGTGAGGTGCACCCCGACCTGGCACGCGCGTGGGATATCTCGGGACGTTACCGTATCTACTACGCCGACATAGACGTTGCGGCCCTGCCCCCAAGACCGATCTCACGCTTCGGCGGGATCCCGCGCCATCCCGCGACGAGCCGCGATATTTCGCTGGACGCGCCGCTCTCTTTGCCGGCCGCGGATATCGTCGAGGTCTTGCGCCGAGTGGGGGTCGAATGCGCCCAGTTGCTGGGCGATGAAACGCGTCTCGATGTGGGCGATGCGTCGCGCAATGTGGTGGAAGTGGTGGAGGACTACCGCGGGGAGGGCGTTGCATGTGGGCGGCGCGCGTTGCTTATCCGGCTTCACTACCGTGCGCCGGGGCGGTCCGTAACCGACAGCGAGGTCCAAAGCTTGCACGATCGGATTGTTGTTCAGATGTGCCAGGCGATCCCAGACCTGCGACCACGTTGATCCGACCACCGGCTTGGCGGGAGAGGGGACGACCGCGTCGGAGAGTTGTTGCGCGGGTGGGTCGAGTGGGCGAACATGGCGACATGAGGAAGGCGGATCTCGTGGATCGCTTGTGCGACAGCAAAGGTGGGTTCTCCAAGAAGGAGGCATCGGATCATATCGACGCTGTATTCGACGCGATGAAAGAGGTGCTTACTCGCGGCGAGCGGGTCAAAATCTCCGGCTTTGGGAACTTTGTGGTCCGAGAGAAACGGCCTCGGCCAGGGCGGAACCCACAGACGGGGACCGAGATCACGATCGAGGCGCGACGGGTGGTGACCTTCAAGCCGAGTTCGATACTGAAAGCCAGCCTGAACCGGACCTAGACTAGCGGGTTGATCCGGGGAACCAGATGCCGCAGCAAAAACGGAGTGGGCCGGCGGTCCGCGGGCGCGCAAGCTCGAAGAGCGTGACGTGTGCGTCGCTCGATCTGGGCACGGACAAGCTCTATTTCAAGATCGGAGAGGTCTCGGACATCGTCGACGTGCCAGCCCATGTGTTGCGCTACTGGGAGACCGAATTCAAAGGCGTACGTCCCCAAAAATCTCGGGCAAAGCAGCGCGTGTACCGGCGGCGTGACGTGGAGCTTCTGCTGAAAATTAAGCACCTACTCTACGCAGAAAAATTCACGATCGCCGGTGCCCGGCAGCAGTTGGCGGGGGGGGGCGCGACCGCGCTCGCGTCGCCGAGTCCACGCTATCAGCTGCGGCAGTCGTTGGCGGCGATACGCGAGCAGTTGTCGGCCTTGGCGAAGCTCGTCCGATCCGAGACGGAACATGATCGAAGGGCCGCCGATCCGGCCGCGTACTTGGGCGCCGCGCCCACCCGCGCCGCAGCAGAATCGCCGGAGGAGCCCGGGGTAGACGACCCTGTGGACCCGGAACCAGCCACGATAGCTGTGCGGAGGACAGTCCGGACCGAGGAGACCGAAAAGATCGAAGCGGCCGAAGGTGATCATGGCGGCATCGCTTCGACCTTGGATCAACACGCATCGCGCGATAGGCGTGACTCCCACTAGGATGCGCGCCGGTCCGAACGGCCCAAGACCTTCCTCGCGTCGGGTGAGGGGGGTTGATACAGTCCGCAGGACCAGGTATAAGGCCCGTCGTTCTCGGGGCGTAGCGCAGTCTGGTAGCGCACTTGACTGGGGGTCAAGGGGCCGAAGGTTCGAATCCTTTCGCCCCGACGAGACGAGCCCCGGGGCCTGCAGGTCCCGGGGCATTTTTGTGGGCGGCGAACTCCGGATCGGACGCGCTGCAATCGTGGTAAGGAGGCCCGGTGAGTCGCCCGCTAATTCTGGTGAGCAACGACGATGGTGTACGCGCACCGGGGCTGGCCGCCCTGGCTGGATGCGTTGCCCGATATGGCGACGTGATCGTGTGCGCTCCCGAGCGTGAGCAGAGCGGATCGAGCCATGCCATCACGCTACACTCCCATCTGCGGGTCGATCAGATCCGACCAGACTTTTACAGCGTCAGTGGCACGCCAGTCGATTCCGTGTACGTGGGCGCGCTACACGTGTGCCCGCGGCCTCCCGACCTTGTTGTCGCTGGTATCAATAATGGCTTCAACCTGGGCTCAGACGTGATCTATTCCGGTACCGTGGGTGCGGCGAGGGAAGGCCGGTTGCGTGGCGCCTCCGCATTGGCGGTGTCGGTGGAGCACGACTGCCCACCCGAGATCGCACTGGCCGCCGTTGACGCGATCTTGCCCCAGCTGTGGCGCTTGCATGAAGCGGGCGAGCGTCATCTCCTCAACGTCAATGTTCCCGCCCAACAAGGCCACACCGTCCAACCTCTCCAGGTCACGACGTTAGGAGATCGGCGCTATCTCGATCAGGTGGAAGAGCGCCATGATCTGGCTGGGCGACCCTATTATTGGATCGGTGGCCCCCCAGCGCTCGCGGATGACCGGGCAGGCGAAGACACGCACGCGGTTGCCCACGGGGTCATCTCCCTCACACCCATTTCCTGCGCCCCGATCACCCCCCATTTGGATACGTGGCGGACCCTGTTTTCCAGCTAGTTTCCCGCGTCGTCCTCCCCTGCCCATAGGAACCCCCATGCCCCGTCGAGATTTGCGGCCTCCCGGACTGTCAGAAGGAGAGCGTCGCGCGGCCCTCGAATCGGTGGCCTGTCGCGTACGAGCCGTCCCCGACTTCCCCAAGCCCGGGATCCTGTTTCGCGATATCACGCCCGTGCTGGCCGACCCCCGCGCGCTCTCGCTGGCCCTCGATCTGCACCTCGATGCCATCGACGATCTCGTGTCCCATACGGATAAGGTGGTCGGCATCGAGTCGCGGGGCTTCTTGTTCGGGATGGCGCTCGCAACCCGACTTGGGGTCGGATTTGTGCCGGTGCGCAAACCCGGCAAGCTCCCCGCGCAAACCTTGGAGGAACGCTACAGCCTCGAGTACGGCACGGATGCGCTGCAGATTCATGGCGATTCCCTCGCCGCCGGCGAACGTGTGTTGCTGGTGGATGATCTGCTGGCGACGGGGGGAACGGCGGCCGCCGCAGAACGATTGATCAATCGTCTTGGCGCCGAAGTCGTAGCCTGCCTATTTTTCATCGAACTCGATGGCCTCGGTGGGCGCGGGCGCATCGCTTCCCGACGGGTGGAGTCACTCTTGCGCTTCTAAGTCCGCGAGCGTGTGCAAATGGGCGGATTCGTCGTGGGTGGTTGTGAGGCGTGGTCACTGCTGCCGGACCCACAACTGGGTTTCAGCGTGGCCATGGCCTGGGCGTTCGGTCTGATCGCCGTGTCGTATTGGGTGGGCTCAAGACGCCCACGAATCGCGCGCCAGATCGGCGTGTGGGGGGCCGCCCTGCTCCCCTTCCTACTTCCCCCTCAAGAGCATACGGCGCGCTGGGTATCTGCAGGGTTCGCCATCGTCTTCGCCATCAAGGCCTGGGAGCGCGGGGCAGGGCGGATTGCGGATCCTCGTTTTTGGGATAGTTTCCCAACCTTCGTGTTTTGGTGGCTGGTGCCGCCGGATCTGCGTTGGCCGACCCATGCCGCCGAAGCGAGGGGCAACCGTCGCGTCGGCGTGCGCAAATTGTGCCGTGCCGCGGCGAAGTTGGCCGTCTATTTGGCGCTCCTGCGCCTCACCGGCGCCTACCCGAACGCCGTTGACATCTGGATCGTCCACACGCTGCGTGCCATGTTGATGATCTACACCCTCGTATCGGCCATTTCGGACTTGGTCTGTGGGCTGGCGATGTTGACGGGCGTACATGTGGCGGAAGTATTCCTTTCCCCCGCCCTGTCCCGATCGCCGTCGGACTTTTGGGCGAATCGATGGAATCGCTACATCAGCGGGTTTGCACGGCGCCAGATATTCTTCCCGAGCGTGCACGCATTGGGCGCGAATGGGGCAGCCCTGGCGGTATTCCTGGTCAGCGGCCTCATGCACGAATATCTCGTGATCGCGTGCAGCGGTCGCTTGGGTAGTTACACAGGCTGGACGACAGCCTTTTTCCTACTGCATGGGGTGGGCGTATTGGTCTCGAGGGCGCTTCGCCGCATGCCGAGATTTCCGCGGGCCGCCGCCGTGCTGCTGCATCTCACGTGGCTGGCGGGTACGAGCCCGCTGTTCTTCCGACCACTCGATCAGTCGCTTGGCTTCAGCGAGTGGGCGATTCCAGCCGACGACTCGACACGATGGCGCCGGGCTCCTAAAGCGTCCAGCTCGGGCTCGTCCTGATCGTGCGCGGCCAACAACACACCCGATCCCGCCTCGAGACGCCGCCGGAGAAAATCGCATAGCCGGGCTCGACTTTCGGCGTCGAGCCCGGCGAAGGGCTCGTCGAGGACGTACAGTTCGGCATCGCCGGGGACGAGGCCTGCGAACATGAGACGACGACGCATGCCGACGCTGTAGGTCGTGGCGAGATGGTCTTGGGCGGCACCTAGGTCCGCCATTTCACTCGCGGCCTGCTGGCCCGCAGGATCGCCGAACACCTGAGCGTAAAAACGGAGGATCTCGGTCCCTGTGAGGCCGGAAGGGGCATCCAGCTCCTGTGGCAGGTAGCGAAGGCGTCGGCGGGCCTCGACGGGCTCTCGTTTGAGGTTGCGTTGGCCTATCCACACGTCGCCAGAGTCGGGGATGACCGTCCCCGTGATGCAGCCGAGAAATGTAGACTTTCCCGATCCATTTGGGCCCATCAACGCGACGATTTCACTCCTGTTGATCTCGAGGTCCACGTTGACCAGTACGCGCACCTGTCCGTAGGCTTTCGTGATGTGGCTGGCGTTCAGCGCTGCGATCATATGCTTGTGGTCAACGCGTGGCGATCCAGCGCGCGAAGATGACGAACCCAAAAAACACAGGGGGCCCCCAAGTCGCCACCTGGACCCAAACGTGGCGTCCTTGGCGTTGGGCCGCGGGGAGGGGGAGCGTCGCAAGCCAAGTCTGCGGGCGGCCACGTTGCCCCGCGACAGGCCGCAACGGCAATAGCCAACACATCACGACGACGGTGAAAGTTACGGCACTCGGCAATGTGGGTCCCGCGGTTCGCAAGGCGAGGTACAGGCCCGACCCGACCACAGCGACGAAACGCAGGCGCGTGAAGGGCGAGAGGCGAAGCATCCTGAGTATCAGAATTTGAGCCAGCGGGGATGGAATATGGGAGACCCAGGGTGGACATGCCACCGGCAGCGGGGGCCCTGCCAAGGTCTTGATCATCTCGCTCAACCACGCGACGGCTTCCCAGATTCCCCTTCGGTAGAGTCTGCATCCGGCGGTGGGCATGGCGAGCGCCACGACGAAAGGGGTCACCGAGGCCGCGATATGACCGGCGCGTAGGGTGTGCCCCTCGAAGGCGCGAGTGATGGATAGCTGCCCGGGCAGAGCCAACAAGACGGCCACACCGACCGCGAGCGCGGGGGCATAGAGGTGGACGGCGGCTTCGCGTGACGTCCAGCCGCCGGTCACCTTCTCCTGAGTGCGATAGGGCAAACTTCCGATCGGGAAACGACGCCCCAAAGCGGCAGCCGAACCCGCGATGAGCAGCTCGCAGGGCAAGGCGAAGACCGCGAGCCATAGCCACAAGGCCGTCAGTTCGTAGATCCCTTGCCATTGCGGCTGCGCGCTGGGCCAAAGGGTACCGACGGCCAGCGCCGCTACGCCCAGCGATACGGTGCCCAGTAGCTGCGGCAGGTGATAGCCACGCGAGGAGAGCCAATGTGCCCGGGCGGCCAGGGGCAAGGGCAAGAGGCGTGCCCGCTCGGGCGCGTGCAGATAGGGCTCCAAACGGCCGTGAATCCCGGCCATCAGCAGGAGTGGACCGCCGACGAACAGCAGTGCGCGACGACTGGCGAGGTCGTCGCTCGTGGTGGCCCCCAAAGCGAGGAGCCATCCCGCGGCGACGAGCGCCGGGGCGAACATGGCTGTTCCCGGGGATCGCCAGACGGCCAGATCGGGGCGTGGCGCGCTCACGGGGCCAGTATAGGCCACGACTCGCGTCATCCGGTGCTCGGAGAACGGCCGATGGCATCCGGCACCCAATTCGCGTGGGATCGACCCACGCCGCACGCCGGTGCGCGTATGATGGGGCCGTGAATCTCGCTTCGTTTCATGCCGTTGACCTGGCCGAACTTTCTGCCGAATCCCGCACGCTCGTCGAGGTCAGGGGAGCGGACGCGCGGCGATTTTTGCAAGGGATGTTGAGCGCCGATATGGAGGGAATCGGGGCAGACGAGGCTCGGCCGGCCGCGTTGCTCACGGTCAAAGGCAAGCTCTTGTGCGATGCCGTGGTCATGCGAGTCGATGGCGACGGGATGGGGCTCCTGCTCCCCAGCACGCAGGCGGATCGCGTGCTGGCGGAGCTGGACCGCCACATCATCATGGATGACGTGCAGCTTGAGCTGGGAACACACAGGAGCTTCGCTGTGCTGTGGGGAGGCGGTGATGCGCGACCCGCGGCCGACGGGGTGCGCATCTACGATGCTCGGCACCCCGCACCTCGATGGATCGCGTGCGGCCCTTCGGCCGCGGTGCGGGGACTCGTCGACCGATGCGCGGTCGCGGATGCCGAGACATGGACCTCGCATCGTATCGACACCGCTTCACCGGCATGGGGATACGAGATGACCGCCGATCGCTTCCCCACCGAGATCGGGCTGGTGCACGCGATCAGCTACGATAAGGGTTGCTATCGGGGTCAAGAGCCCCTGGCACGGATTCATGCTCGGGGGCAGGTGAATCGTGTGTTGGTCAAGCTCTCTGCGTCCGGCCGTCCGGACGATGGGTTGCCGCTGCCACTGCACGCCGAGGGGCGAGAGAATGCGGGGTCGTGGACCAGTGTCACGGGAGCGTCGGCGAAGACACGGGGCCTCGCGGTCGTGCATCGTAGCGTGGCGATCCCGGGGACCGTCCTGCGGTGTGGCGATGTGTCGATTCGCGTCGCGTCGGGTCCGTTGGGCGACGACCCCGGACTGGCAAAAAAAACGAAATCGAACACCGTGCCACTCGGCCGGCGCTAGATGGGCTCCCAAACGCGATGTTCTGATCCGGGCCGCGCTGCGCTGCATCGGCTGGTGGCGATCGTGGCGGGAGCACAGGGCGATCGTGACCCCGCCCGGGTCGAGGATCTGCCTCCGCCCCCACGTGGATCATGCAACTCCACTTAGAACCTCCGCTACGCCTGCGGCCTCACATCGACTCGGCAGGTGGACCGCATGCCGGGCAACCAGCGCCCGAATGGCGGAGAAGTGCACCTCTTCGAGCTCATCGCTGGCGCTGCCAGCGACACCACGACGATAGTGCGATCCTCGACCCCGTGCCTGCGCGGCTCGGCGCATGGCCTGGAAACTGGTGCTCGACGCCGCCGCGTCCAGTGCCGCCGGGCTGAGTGAAAGACCGAGGAAGCTGGCCACACGCGCCGCTTCGCCGCGTCTATCACACGTAAATCTTTCGAACGTGGTCAAGTGCGAGGGGTGCAGCGCCGCGAGTTCGAGCATCGCGTGTATGTGTTCCAAGTGAAACTCCAAACCCGGCCAGCGAAAGTCCTGACGCTGCATCCCGAGGATGATGGCGAGCAGACCATCGCTGCGCGTCATCTCGCCAAAATAGCGGCCCACGTTCCGTCCCCGGCCGATATCCGCGTCGATATTGCCTGCGAAGTGGTGGTACATCGAGACGACCAGGTCGCATACATTGCGCAACACCAAGATCGGGCGGGCTTCCGCTTGTACAAGCTGCGACCGCACTTCGGGTCCCGGCACAAGATGCCACGAATAGTAGCGACCACGTTCGAGTATCAGCTGGTTCGGATCACGGTAGTCGACGCGACCCCGCACGATCGGCGGTTCGAAGAATCGCAGCCCCGTGATCTCCGTCACCATACGACGCATCATGTGGGTGCCCGACTTGAACAGCGAGAGCAACACGATGGGGCGATGATTCATGCTGCGTCACGCCGATCGAGTGTGTAGCCAAATGAAGCGAACATCGACCGTGCTTGTTCGCCAACCAGCGCATCGTAGGCCTCTTCCTGCCATTGGGGCCATCGCTGCCGCTCGGCTCCCGGCGAATCCAATATCCGCCAGTTGGCCCGGAATGGGGTCTGCGTCCAGGCGTATACGTGGTCGAGGAGCCTGGCCTCGAATTGTACCCGGCCGTGGCTCAGGTGTGCCGCAGTCTCGTTGAAGAGCACCGGGTCGGACACCAGACGCTCCAGTGCAACGTTGCAAACGCCATCTCGCGCGTCGCTTCGCATGCGGTTGAGGATGTGAAGACCCTGGAGTGTGGCCCACGTTTCAATGTCCCCGCGAGTGTAGGTTTTGAGCCCCAGGCGGCGATAGGTGTCGTGGCAGACCACCGACCACTCATGGTCCACCGCCATGGTATCGGTTGATCGCATGCCCATATTCGTGCAGCGCCAAGTCACATAGGCGCGGAGCCAGCAGTAGGGGTGGCGCACCACGTTGACGAATCGAACCCGGTTTCCGTATCGAGAGCGAAGCTCTTCGAGTTGATACGCACGGTAAGCAAAAAACTCTCCCACCGCGGGGTAGGGTCGCCCCATGTCCGCAAGGAACTCGGTGAAAGCGATGAGATTGGGACGCTCCTTCCGGCTGCGTTCACGCAGGTATTTGGCACGAACCGTCTCGCCCATGTAGACCATCAGATCGGGGTTGGCGTTGAACGCACGGGCGAGCCAGTCGAACCAGTGATCGCCGGCGGAGCCGTGGGAGGTGACGTAGAACACAGCGGTCTCACCGGGAGGCGGTGAATCTGTGGGGGTAGTGGAGCGCATAATTGCCTACCGTTGCTCTATGGCGCGTGAGACCGAAATAGCGAGTCAGAGCGCAACAGGGCCGGGGATGGCTGGCCCGATCTGGCCCGATCTGGGCCGATCGACTGCCCGCTGATCCGCCTAGCGTTGCAGGGGAACGGAGGGGGAGCTACGTGCCTGCAAGGCATGTCCGTCGGCCACATCTCTATCTTTTTGCCGCGCCCCACCCAGTTCTACAGCGATCTGTTCGGCCAGATGAAGCGGGGGTTCGAAGCGCATGGGGTGCACATATCCGGAGCGCTCCGCCACCTGAACGCGGAGGCGATGAGGCAGTGGTGCGCGGAGAAGCGCCCCCAAGTGGTGTTCGAAATGAACCGGGCGCGCTGTGAAGTGCCGTCGCTCCCTCGCTCCATCCGCCATATCGTGTGGGTGGTGGACCTGGGCGGCCGCCCAGTCCCCAGCTTCGCTGGGAGCGAGATCGCATACTTCTTCAGCCCGGGTTGGCAGGTCCTATACGGGCAATCGGGCTTCAATCGCTGGATGGGGCCCGGGGCGGATGAGCAATGCTATCCAGCGGCGCCCCACATACCCGCCACCCACGCCAGCTTCGTAGGGCACATGCCCCTGCCGTGGACGGAGGCCCAACTTCGGCGCAACGTGACCGGTGGACACGCGAACCTGACCTTCGCGGACCTGCTGCCCGACCTCGAGCGATGGCTGCGCTCGACCCCAGAGACGCGGACTCCCGTCGCCAACGATTCGGCCACGGTTGCGGATATCCTGTGTCGCAGGTACTGCGGGCATCCGCTGATTGCCGACGATGCCCTCCGTTACGACATCTGCGGGCGGCTGGTCCGACACATCGGGCGCGGCGACGTGGCCGATGCGCTGGTCCGCCACGCACCCACCCTCGCCTTCTACGGATCACCGAACTGGTCGCATTGGCCTACCTATGCGCCCCACTACCGTGGTCTCCTGGACCGTCCGTCGGCCCTGCACGCGGCGTACGTCGGATCCGCAATCAATGTTCACGAGGGCAACGGCGTTCATTTCCGTTCCATGGACGTCATGTCGAGTCGCGGACTGCTCTTCTATCGAGAGCATTGGAACGATGCGAAACCCGGCGGGATGCACGAGCACTTCGAGCCTGAGGTCCACTATGTGCCGTTCACGCTCGATACCCTCGGGGAGCAGATGCAGCGGTACCTGCGTGAGCCGAAACGAGCGGATCGGGTGCGGGAGAACGCCGCAGAGGCGATCGCCGCCCGGCACACGTGGAAGCATCGCGCGGCGGGGGTTTTGCGCGACATCCAACAAGTTCGCTAGAAGCGGCCGCAGCCGCGGGGCTGCGAGGGGAGGGCGGCGGATGGCGGACGGCTTGTGGCGCAGCAAGAGGCGGAACGCGGATGCGAGTGCGGACGAAGCGTTGCGGACTAGGCCTTGCGACTCAGGAGCGCTTCGGCGGCTTGGTGACCACTTTGCACGGCCGACTCGATGGTGGCGGGGAGCCCCGTTTGGACCCAGTCTCCCGCGAGGAGGAGGCCGGGCAAGGGGCTGCGTGTCGCGGGGCGACAGCGATAGGATCCGGCAGCGTGACTGATGGTGGCTCGTTTCTCTTTGATCGCGCGAAATTGCAGCACGTTGACCGGGTGATTGGGGAAGTAGCGTCGGAGCTCATGAGTGAACAAATGCTGGAGCACGGATTCACGGTCGTCGACGAATGCGCGCGCCCCCGAGATGGTTGCGGTGATCAGGCGGGCCGACGTGCCGCCCGAGGCGGCAGTGCAGAGGGTGCCCTCGATGGCATCGCGGTCGAACACCCAATGCAGCGGACTGCCGATCAGACCCATGAACTTGGATCCGCCCAGCAACGGACGATCGATCGTGGCCCACAAGCTGAGGATGGGCGAGCTGTCGAGCTGCGCGATCCCGCGAAGGACCGGATGCGACCGCAGACCGTCGGGCACGATCCTGGGGAGGACGTGATGGGGCACTGCCGAGATTACGGTGTCGGCTACAACGGTCTCCCCTCCCCGCAACTGCACGCCACATGCTCGGTCGCGGGCCGTTTGGATTCTCACCACACGTTGACCGAGGCGCAGCGTTGCGTTTCGATCGCGTAGATACGAGAGCGCGCGACGTACGTACATGCGCTGCAGCGGGACAGTTGGCACACCCATGCGAGAGGCATCGCGCGTGGACATGAACGCCCTCTCGATGACCGCGAGCAGCATGGCGGCCGAGGCCACGAGCGGGTCATCATTGAGCACCCCCCAGATCATCGGATCCCAAAAAACGGCTCGAATACTGGGACCCTGTCCCAACCGACGCAGCCACGCATCACAGGTTTCGTTGTCGTCGGGGCGTTTGACCTCGTCGCCGAGGGCCATACCCAACCGCAAGACCGCGATCTTGGCCGCCACACCGAGTCCTTGCATGCGAAGCAGGCCGGCGGCGAGGTGTAGAGGCGCTGGCAGAGCGGGGCAGCGGAAGGTGACCCGCGAGCCGCCCGGACGTACGAGGTCGAGGGTGAGGTTGCGTTGGTAGTCGAGTACCTCCGCTCGCGGGGCGCCGATACGCTGGAGGAAACGATGTGTCTCGCGGTAACAGCCCATCAAGAGATGTTGGCCATTGTCGATCTCGCGCTCGAAACGGTTGTCCAGGTACGAGCGCGCCCGACCGCCACCTTCACGGGTGGCTTCGATGAGCGTAACTTCGTGCCCCACTTCCGCTAGGCGTGCAGCGGCGGAGAGCCCAGCCAACCCGCCGCCGATGACGATGACCCGCTGTTTATCCACACGCCCGCTCTCAGGTGATGAGGGACGGGCGCATCACCGTCGCGGCCCGCCTGTGGACGCGAGGCTCGACATCAGGTTCGTGCGTGCGATGGTCCACGCCGCGACACGCAGTTTGTCTCGGCGTCGCAGGGAGGTCCGCTGTGCGAATACGTTGTAATCCTCACCTTGGATGCGTTTGAGGATCGCGTGATAGGTGCGCCCCATGATCTCGGCCGAGAGCAATGTGCGCGGGTCTTGAATCTCGGCGAACGCGGTCCAGGCAGCCTCATACTCACGCTGGGCCACATCTGCGAATTCGTTGGCCGCGCCGAGGAAGCGATGGTCGTATCGTTGACGCAAGATGTCCGCGGCACCAAGCCCGTGCCGTTCGAGCAAGTCTAAAGGAAGATAGACACGGCCCCGCGCAGCGTCTTCGCCCACGTCGCGCAAGATGTTGGTGTACTGCAACGCCAGCCCCAGATGGCGGGCGTAGTCTTGCGCTGCCGGGCATTGGTCGCCGAATATGGCGATGCACAGCAGCCCGACGCACGATGCCACACGATGGCAGTACGCCGCGAGCTTGTCTTGATCTGCGTAGGTCGTTTGCTCGAGATCCATCGCCACGCCGTCGATGATGGCGTCGAAGGCCGGCCGCGGAAGATCGAAGGCGATCCGTGCTTCTCGCAGCGACGGACCAAGGCGCGTCGCTAGGTCGATGCTGGGCCCGTCTCGGAAGATCGCCTCCACCTCTCGGCGCCAGCCGTCGAGGGCGTCGCGGGCCTCTTGCTCGCCTTGTGGTCCGGGGGCTCGCTCGTCGACGATGTCGTCCACCACACGACAAAAGCCGTACACTTGTTCCAGCGCAAGTCTTTGGTCGGACCGCAGAAACACGAACGCGATCTTAAAATTGGACGACGAACGCTGCCGCAGCCGTCGGACCGCGGCCACACTGTAGCGGGAGATGTCGCGCAGGTGCATCACAAGCGTCACGCCTGTTGTTGTTGTACGCGGTCCGCCGCCAGTGGTGCAAGCGCGATGGTCTTGCGGGCGGCCGCGGCCACCTACGCTTCGCCTCGCAGGAAGCGGCGGCCGAACGAAAACAGCGATCGTACGGCGATGGCGGCGAAGTCCCGCCGATCGAGGGTCGGGCGCGTGTCGAGCACCTGGTAGTCCAAGTCCTCGATACGCGCGAGAATCTTCATGCCGCCGCGCCATGTCGCGTCGAGCTCCATGGAGAGCCCGGGAGCGACTTTGCGGATCAGCGGCCGGCCCCGCTCGAACAGCGCGCGAGCCCGTAGTACCGAATAGCGCATCAGGTCTCGAAAGTCTGCCGAGTGCTCGCCGGGGGCCAGCTGTTCGACGCGCAGGCCGAAATGCACCAAATCTTCCTCAGGGAGGTAACAGCGCCCGCGGGGCAGATCGACGCTGAGGTCTTGGAGAAAATTGGCGATCTGCAACGCGGTGCAGATCTCGTCCGCGTAGCGATGCAGGGCGGGATCCGTGTAGCCGTGAACGAAGAGCACGAGCTGGCCGACGGGATTCGCCGAGTGCTCGCAGTAGTGGCGCAACTCGGCGAACGACCGATACCGATGCTTGGTGAGATCCATGCGAAACGCCGTGATCAGGGCCTGAAGGGGGCGAATCGGGATATTGTGGCGGCGCACTGTGTCGCGCAACGCGAGGAAGATCGGGTGTTCGACTCGGCGATGGTAGCAAGCCTCCAGTAGCTGTGCCCAGCGGTCCAAGCTCTCGCGCCGGCGACCGTCAAAGCGCGGCTCGTCGGCAAAGTCGTCGGCTGTGCGCGCGAACGCATAGATAGCGAACACGTTCGGTCGCAGATGGTGGGGGAGGAATCGAGAGGCGACGGGGAAGTTCTCGTAGTGAGACGTGGCCAGCCGCTCGCAGAATCGATAGGCACTGTCCAGCTCCCATGGCCCGGGCGGCGCACCGTCCGGCGCCGCGACGTCGTGACTGGCCTCGTCGTGCAGCGGCGCGGGGACGCAGTAGAGCCGCGGTTCGGTCGCGCTCACCATATCGGGGATCTCCGGGGGCTCCAGGGCAACATCGTTCGCTAGGGTTTCTCGCGTAGCTCTCGTAGCAGACGCGAAGCACGATCCGCCTTGATCTCGCCCACATCAATGAGCTTCTGAGCCAAAACGTCCACCTCGTCGCCGTGGGCACCGGCCCCGTACGCTAGGGTGCGCGCATGTAGGGACATGTGACCGCGCGAAATGCCCTCGGTGGCGAGGGCACGCAAGGCGGCCAGATTGGAGGCGAGACCGACTGCCGCGATGATTTGGCCGAGCTCGCTCGCGGACGGACTTCCAAGAATGTCGAGCGACAAACGGGCCGCCCGGTGGGTCCGCGTGAGGCCGCCCACCACCCCCACGGCGGTCGGCAGTGTCATCTGCCCCAGCAAATCCCCGTTCTCCGCCATTTTCCAGGCAGCCAAGGGACGATACTGACCATCACGTGCGGCATATGCGTGAGCCCCAGCCTCGATGGCGCGCCAGTCGTTGCCCGTGGCGAGGACCACGGCGTCGACGCCGTTCATGATGCCCTTGTTGTGGGTGGTGGCACGGTACGGATCGCACCACGCGAACTGGGAGGCGGCGCAGATCCCTTCGACCACCTCGGCTCCCGACCCGTTCCTTCCCGCCAAGGCGGTCGGAGGGACCCGAGCGGTGACGTGGGACATCCGACGATCCGAGAGATTACTGAGGATCCGCAACAAGGGCCGCCAGCCCGTCGCACGCTGCAAGTGCGGAGCAACCTTCTCCGCCACAGTGTTGAGCAGGTTCGCTCCCATGGCGTCGCGACAATCGACTAGGATGTGTACGACGACGGTGCGCGCGTCGACGATCCGGACCTCCACCTCCCGAGCGCCTCCGCCCCGTGCGACCAAGCGAGGGTGGGCGGCGTCGCTAACTCGCAACAACTCGTCCCGCAGCCCGTGGATCCGCTCGACCACCGGCTGAGGATCCGTATCCCCCACGAGCTGGACCTGGGCGATCATCCACGGCGGTTCAGCGTGGGTCGAAAACCCCCCTCCCGCGCGTGCCATCTTGGCGGCGTTGGACGCCGCCGCCACGACGGAGGACTCCTCAACACACATGGGTACCAGGACGTCCGCACCGTTGATCCGGAAGTTGGTGGCGACCGCGAGGGGCAGCGTCATGCCGCCGACCACGTTCTCCACCATATGGTTCGCTTCTTCGACCTCGATGCCGCCGTGATCGAGCGGGGTGAAGCGCTCGGGATCGATACCCGTAACCCTGCAGAGCGCGTCGCGTCGTGGTTGGACGCTGAGATTGTAGAACCCGCGTATGCGGGACACGACCGGTGGGCGCGGGTCCTCGCGCATGCCTTCGGCGCCGATCTGCACATGGCCGAGCAGGGCGAGCTTGTGGCGGCGCAGCAAGCGGACCGCCAGGCGGTCGAGGTCGGCCTGACAAGATGCGAAAACCACCACCAAGTCCCCTCCACCGGCCCCGCTGGGTTTGGCTGCGAGGCCCATCTCAGTTGCCGCCTCGACGATGGCGACGATGGCCGGGGTGAGGATCGCCGCACCGCAGATCTGCTCGAGGCCCGCGAGACCACGATTGTGTAGCCCGCACGCCTCGCCCACGGTACGAAGACATGCCACAGAAGAGCTGCTGGCCAGCGCCTCAGCGAACAGCGCACTCGCGCGCGTGATCAGCTGCGTCGCGCGATGATGGCCGTTCCGGTCCCGCGTCTGGCCTTCTCGTACCCGACGCACCAAGGCCGGCGTCGAAGCCGGGGTGCCCGAATCCACCAGCCCGACCACCAGCCCCTCCGGCAAGTTGTGGCGAGTCGGCGTTCCCGAGGCGAAACGAACCAGGCCTCCGAGCACCGCCGCGGCCACGTCGGCACCGCTTCCCCCACCTTGCGCGCGCGCGTGGGCCTTGGTGGCGAGGCCCAGCGCCGCGTCGCGGATCGATGCGTCGGTGAGGGCGTAGCCCTCATGGCGCAGGGTGTACCCCGTCGCGGCGACGGCCACCGCCGCGCTCGACCCGAGACCGAGTTTGCGCCCGCTGCGATGGAAGCGGCCACTATCGACGATGGGGTGTTGCACGACCGCGTCGCCGAGACCGCGTGCCTCCAGCCACGGGCGCACGGTAGCGAGGACGGCAGCCACGATATCCGAAGGCGCCGGGGTCGACTCTCCGAATTCCTCACGGGCGAGGTACGCTGTCGCCCTCACGTCTACGGCGGCGACCCACGCGGGCGCACCGTCGAGGACGGCGTACTCCCCCATGAGAAAGGCTTTGGCGGGGGCGGAGACGGGCCGAGGACCGGGAGGAAGCATGCCGACGGTCTCTCCCAGCGTCAGGGCGTTTCGAGCACCGCGTCCGGCCCGGGACGATAAATCGTCGCGTCGACCGTGCCGGGCACGCTCAGTGCCACCTGCCGCAGGGCGGGTGCGTCAGCTGTGCGGCACAGGATCTTGATGTGGGGCCCGGCATCGCTCGTGATGTATCCGAGAAGGCCGCGGGCGCGGGCCTGGGAAACTGCCTGTACGAGGGCCAAGGTGGTCGGATTCCAGTACACGAGGGGCGGGACGGAAGCAAGCATACAGGCGTGCATCTTGAAACAGCTGTGTTCCATCACCTCGCCAAGTCGCGAGAAGTCCCGGGCCGCGAGGGCTCGCTCCGCGAGGGCGAGGTCGGCTTCGGCAGTTTCCACCCAGGCCCGGTAGTAGGGAGAGGTGTCGCGGCACCGGTTCATGCCCGCGGTCGAGCCCACAGCCTTGGCACCCTGGGCAGCACGGGCGACCACGAGTCGGAGATCCCAGTGACTCGCCGCGAACAAGGGGCGCGCGACACAGTCCGATCCGTCGGCTCGAGAACCGCGTTCGAGACGCACGAACCCACCCCAAAGCGACCGTGCCGCGCTCCCGGAACCGCGACGGGCAAGGGTCGAAAGCACGCTTCGGTCGCCGTCCACACCGAAAGCCGCGGAGGCGGCGAGCGTGAGGGCTGCGAAGCCGGAGGCGGAGCTGGCCAAGCCAGCGGCGGTGGGCACATGGTTGGTGGAGGAGACGCGGCACGGCGGGCGCACCGTCGTGCGCCCCCGCGTTTTCCATACGCGGTCGAGATGACGAAATACCTTTGCGCTGCGCTCCCCGGCTTGCGGCGCACCGTCGAGCTCGAACTGATCGGCGGCGCCGGGCGCCACTGTCGTCACGGTGTAGAGCTCTGCCAAGGTGAGCGAAAGAGAGCCGACGGCGGGCAGGTTTTGATCGGGGGCCCCTTCTCGTTTGCCCCAGTACTTGACCAGCGCGATGTTGGTGTGCGCGCGCGCGCGAGCGGCCCTCATGAACCGGCAATCTCGCTGACCAACGCGTCGATGCCACGCGCTGCAAAACGGTCACAGATCGGCCGGGGGTTGGTGTCGCTCAGCGCCACCACGCAACCACCTCCGCCGGCTCCGGTTAGTTTGGCACCGAGGGAGCCGACGTCCCGCGCGGTGTGGCACATGTCGTCAAGTTGTGGGGTCGAGACGCCCAAGGCGCCGAGCAGATGATGCGCGACATTCATGATGTCGCCTAACTGGTGGAAATTATTCGAGATTATGCACGACTCGGCATCCGTCGCCAAGGCGCCCAGAGCCCTAAGAATCGACCGCGTGGCTTGGGGCAATGCGGACCGAAGACGGGCAACTTTGTCCACCTGGTCGGCCGTGCTACGCGGCGTTCCACTGGGCGCGACGACCAACTTGAGGGTGCGAGGCACCCTCAAGGCTTCGGGAGGGGTGTCGCGGACGTAGCGAAGGACGCCGCCGCTGGCGGCCACATGGCTGTCGATGCCTGACGGTTCGCCGTGGAAGACGGTCTCACCGGCCATGGACGCGGCGACGAGGTCCGCCGCGGGGGCATCCCCGCCGAGCACCAAGCGTGCGATGGCCACGGTCAGTGCGGCCGACGAGCCCAGACCCGCACGCGACGGTAGGTCCGCTGTGCCGTCGATCTGCCACCCCAGCACGGGACCATCACAGAATGTGAGCACCTCGAGACATGCCCGGGCAACGAGGTGGGGGTTCGCCGGATTCAGCTCCAGATCGACGTGCCATGCGGGGATTCGCAAGGTGATGTACGCGTTGCGGCGGGCCGCGGGCCGTGCCAGCAGCGAGATGCCTTGTTCGATGGCTGCCGCGATGGCCGGGTAGCCATGCACCACGGCATGCTCGCCCACCAAGATGACCTTGCCGCAGGCCCGAGCGTGGCCATGCAGTGCGAGCCCGGTGCCCGTGCCGATCGTCGTACCGCTACCGCCGCCGAGAGGGCGCGTCATGGGGTCCAGCGCGTCAGACGAGGTCCGTGTACCGCCGGCGCGCGCTGCAGCTCCGAGATGCTGCGGGATCCAGTGAGGAGCATGATGCTGCGCAGGTGATCCACCACCCGCTGCAGAAAACGACGACAACCCTCACGGCCGCCTTCCGTCCAGGCCCGCAACACGGGGGCCGCCAGACCGCACGCCGCCGCCCCCAAGCTGATGGCCCGAGCCACATCGCCTCCGGTGCGCAGCCCACCCGTGGCGATCACCCGCAGCCCGAGGCCCCGCAGCTGTACGAGAGAAGCGGCCGTCGGGATGCCCCAGTCCCACAACTCGTCCGCCAGAGCCCGATCGTCGTCCTGGGCGCGGTGGGCCTCCACGGCCACCCAGCTCGTGCCGCCGGCCCCACTCACGTCCACCATGCCCACCCCCGCAGAGCGCAATAGGCTCCCGGCCGCACGCGAGAGACCGCAGCCGGTCTCCTTGGCGATGATGGGTACCTCGAGTTCTTCGACGAGTCGGCGCATGGTGTCGATCCCGCCGCGAAAATCGCGGTCGCCCCCTGGCTGTACGATCTCCATCGCGGGATTGAGGTGAACACACAGCGCATCGACGCCCACGTCCCCACACAGGGTGGCGATGGCGTCAGTGGTCATGCGGGCGGCCTGCACCACGCCAAGGTTTCCGAAGATCAGCGCCGTCGGGGCGGCTTTCCGTACTTCGAAGGTCCACGCGATGTCGGGGCGCTCATACATCGCGCGTTGGCTTCCTAGGCCCATGGCCAGCCCGAGTTCTTCTGCGATGGAAGCGAGGTCGGCGTTCACATTTGCGGCCTGCGGCGTCCCGCCGGTCATGGCGGCGATCATCACCGGCGCCTGGAGCGGCTTGCCGCAGAGCTCGATCCGCGCATCCACATCGTCGACGTGCATCTCGGGCAGCGCCGCATGGATCAGCTCAACCTCCTCGAGCAGCGTCGTCTTGTGGCGAAAACCCACGTCATCGCCGGCGCACAAGGCCAGATGGTCTTTCTTGCGCTGGGAGATGTCGCGCCGGTCGCCCGCCATGGCGCGAGTCTACAGGTTGCGGCACGTGGGGGTTGGCGGAAAAGGTCGCCAGATAGACAAGCGCCGGCGCACGCGACGGTTGTCGGCGGACGTTGGGGCTGCAAACATGCCGGCGTGCGCGGACGCTACGCCCCCAGCCCCACGGGACATCTCCACCTCGGCAACGCGCGCACGGCCTTGTTGGCCTGGTTGCAGGTGCGGGCGGCGGGCGGGACGTTTGTGATGCGGGTAGAAGATCTAGATCCTGCCAGGAGCCGGCCTGAGCTGGAATCCGAGCAGTTGGCGGATCTGCGGTGGCTGGGGCTCGACTGGGACGAAGGGCCGGATGTGGGGGGTCCTCATGGGCCCTATCGCCAGTCGGAACGCGCCGAAGGACACGCGCAGTGGGCGGATCGCCTCGATACTTTTCCGTGTTCGTGTACCCGGCGTGAAGTCCGGGAAGCGACGCTAGCGCCCCACGGTGCCGAGCCGATCTATCCGGGAACGTGCGATCGCGGCCCGACACGGCCGGGCGGAGCGCGGTCGCTGAGATGGCGCACGCCGCCGGGGCGGGTGGCCTTTGCAGACGATGTGTGGGGAGCCGTTGAGCAGGATGTGCGAGGGGAGGTCGGCGCGTTCGTGCTTCGTCGCGCGGACGGGGTTTGGGGGTATCAGCTGGCGGTGGTCGCGGACGATGCGGCCATGGGCATCACGCACGTGCTGCGCGGGGCGGACTTGCTCGGGAGTACGGCGCGCCAGATCCATCTTCAGCGGACGCTAGGGCTGGCGACGCCACGGTATTGTCATGTGCCGCTGCTGGTGGGGGAGGATGGGGGGAAACTCAGCAAGCGACATGGGGCGCGGGCACTGGTCGAGTTGCGGGAGGCTGGGGTGGATCCGCGACGGGTTGTGGCCGCGTTGGGGAGGTCTGTTGGGTTGGTGGGTGTGGAGGTGGGGTGGGTGTCGGCGGGGGAGCTTGTGGGTGGGTTTGGGGTGGAGGCGTTGGGACGGGAGTCGAGTTGGGTGGAGGAGAATTGGATGGAGGTGGGGTGTGGTGGTGGTGGGCGTGGCGGGCGGGGGTCGTAGGGGCTTCGAGACCGCGGGGCCTGCTTGACGGCGGGGCCCACCACCCTCCGGCCTCGGGCGGATGTGGGTTGCGGTGCTTGGTGAGCGGATCGGTCCGCCCTGCGGTCCTCGGGAGGTCCCCCCGCCTTGCGCGGCCCGGCTGTGGTACGGACAGGGAGTCCGGCGGCGCAGGAGGCGCGTGCGCCGCGGTATGGCTGTATGTGGTCGGCTCGCTGGTCGTAGCCCGGAAGTGCCGCGCCGCGACGACGAATCGGTCATTTGGATAGATCCATATGGGAGAACAAAGTATGTGAAATCCGTCACGGGGGGATCGACAAAACGTCGAGACTATGCATCCTCCTTGACGTGAGCGCGTACGAACCGCAGCCCGCAGAGAAACAACATATCTGGGCCCGCTTGTCCCCCGAGATCCGGGCTCGGCGTGTAGAAGCGGCGCGCCGCCGAGCGTTGGAAGTCCTGCCGCGCTCGTTGAATCTTGTTCTCGCGCATCCGCTCGTCGTGCTGCCATTTTTCCGAGCTGCGATACCAGACGACGCGATATCCCTCCGAACTCGGGCAGGGGTCTTCGAGCATTTCGAAACGTGTGGGAGGGCCACCGTCAGGGAGTCCGAGGGTGTCAGATTTTGTGTATGAGGCAGACGGGGTCAGGAGGAGGAATGTTTTGTTTAGAGGTGGAGCGAGGCTGTGGATGGATGTGTAGTTTTGGGAGGGGTATTTCTTCTCGTGCTGAACACGGGCTGGGTGGGAGACACGTCGTCTCCGTGATGCCGGCAGAGGTGGCGGAGAGGCGACCCCATGTCCGCGGTAGGCTGGTAGCGGCGTAGCGAGGAGTTTGGCGGGCACCGTTGCGAGCGGAAGCCCGGCTGGCGCGGCCGGGAAGTGGGGCGCGACGGCCATGGAGCGGATAGGACGGTCACGT
>JAZGFE010000326.1:0-2691 GCA_036479215.1 Nannocystaceae bacterium
GCCGGACAACGTCTTGCCCTTCCAACGCGGCTGAGTAATTACGCGTCCGGACGCGTCGTCCAGATCGGCAGCTGAAAACGAGTTGAGGTAGGCGATTGTCTCGGTGATCCGAGTTTCTAGTTCCGCCAGCGTTTTCTCCGTGTCGGCATGGTTCGGTGCCTCGTTTAACTTGCCGGCCAATCGCGGCTCCTAAGGGGCCGCGCAAAAATAGCATAATGTTCGTATTCCCCCAGAATGGACGCCAGAGGCGTCCAGGCACGTTCCACGAACTTCATCGATCGACTTATTTTTGCACGGCCCCTAAGTAGCATGAGCCGGGTCGGAGAGCGCGCACGGGTGATTTATCGTGGGCATCGCTATCCGAGCCCGGGTCGCAGCTCGCCGCGGCAGCGCAAGCTGTACCCAGGAGCCATGCTCGAGACCATCGCATACCGCAGGCTAGCACGTGTTGGGATGTCGGTGGATTCAGCCGACGTCAACCATGGTGTGATTCTCGACGACCCGGACGAGGAGGGAACGGCGGGGGATGGGTTGTCTGCCCCCAAATCGGGGCGTTTCGCCGATCCGAGCCGTCGTTCGTTGCCCCGCAGCTCGTGCCCAAGGACGGGATCTCCAGGCTTGATGCCGCCATGACGGCCCTGAGCCTGCCGCTCAAGGCGCTGGGCATCCCGGTCACGCCGGACGACCTGCGTCCGACGAGGCGCAGGCTCAGCGAGCGAGTGCCGGGAGCGACGAACGGGCTGCGGGTCTCCCCGACGCGCAAACGGCAGATGCTTGCAGGGTGGCTCGAGGACAAGGATCGCGCGACAAAGCTCGCCGATCGGATCGACAACGAAGGCTCGTTCGGCGAGGTGACCCGGGCGTTTGTGTTGTGCGCGTCGGGACCCGCGAACGTGACACGCAGTTGCGGCTGACCTTCAACGCGCTCGAGCCGGTGGACGTCGTCCATCCGAACCTTGAGTGTTCCCACAAGCACGCGCCGGTGAGCGGTCGTCCGATCCGCTCGGGGATCCGTGCTATCTGTCGGCAGCCATGAAGATCCTCATCGCCGACAAGTTCCCCCGTTTCGCGTGCCCGCTGCTGAGGGAGTTGGGGCACCACGTCGATCTGCGGGCAAGTCTAGACGGATCGGAGGTGCCCGCTGCGCTGGCTTCCTCGGCCGCCGATGTGCTGATTGTGCGGTCCACCAAGGTGACCGCGAAGGCGTTCGAGGCCAGTGGGAATCTCTCACTTGTGATCCGAGCCGGGGCGGGCGTCAATACAATCGATCGCGAGGCGGCCAGTCGACACGGTGTGTTCGTGGCCAACTGCGCGGGCAAAAATGCCATCGCGGTGGCGGAGCTGGTGTTTGGCTTGCTTTTGGCGCTGGACCGCCAGATCCCGGATGCGGCCGCCGATCTCAAGGCGGGACGGTGGAACAAGAAGAAATACGGCAAAGGCGGTGGCCTGCACGGGAAGCGGCTCGGGCTGGTCGGCCTCGGCGCGGTCGCCCGGGAAGTCGCCACGCGGGGGCTCGCGTTCGGGCTCAAGGTACAAGCTTACTCCGTGCGGGCCGACCCCGACCTGGCCAGCCGTCTCGGAATCTCGCTGTGTGATTCGCTCGACGCACTGCTGCGGACCAGCGATGTGGTGAGCATCCATGTTCCCTACGGTGAGAAGACGCGGCATCTGATCGGCGAGCGCCAGCTCGCACGGATGCGTGAAGGCGCGATCCTGATCCACACCGCGCGAGGCGGCGTTGTCGATGACAGTGCCCTCGCGCACGCGGTGCGCTCCGGAAGGATCAGGGCGGGGGTGGATGTCTTCGAGGGCGAGCCGTCGGGGGGGGACGCCGAGGTCGATCTTGAGTTGCCCGGGTTGGCGGGCTGCTACGCGACCCCGCATATCGGAGCTTCGACCGCGCAGGCCGAGTCGGCCATCGCCGACGAGGTTGTTCGCATTGTGCGGGACTTCGGTGGACGTGGCGTGGTGCACAACACGGTCAACGTGGTCACCGATCGCCCAGCGTGCTGTTCGCTGGTGGTACGCCATCTCGACCGCGTGGGTGTCCTGGCCGGGGTGCTCGATGCCCTTCGCCGCGATCATTTCAACGTGCAGGAGATGCAAAACATTGTGTTCGCGGGCGAGAAAGCGGCCGCTTGCGCCACGATCACGCTGGAGCGCGAGCCGGGCGCCGAACTGCTCGACAAGCTTCGTGCGCACGACGACGTGCTCGCCGTAGATCTGCGCGCGGCGGGCGATTCGCGTGGCGCTGTCGAAATCCGTGGCGACGGCTAGGGCTCCGCCCGTTCCCGGGGGGCATGGCGGTGGAGGGCTTCGACCACGTCGTGGCGCACGTCATTCGCCGAGGCGGACCGAGCCGTGTTCGTCGATCATTTTGTTCCAGAGTCCGGGCGCGGTGACGAAACCGGTGCCTTCGAGTACCAATGGGCGGCGGACGCTGGCTTGTCGGTATATTTCGAGGGGCTGTCGGGCTCGGCGGGATCGCTGTCGCGGATGGTGACCTGCTCGTTGATCTGCTCCTAAGGGGCCGTATAAAAACAACTCGATCCATCAGGTCACTCGCCACCACTGTATCTACCTAAACCCTAGGTGATATCGTATAGTTCCAGTCGGGGTGGAAACGATGCCTCCTTATGTTGATCGTCTCCATCTCATCGTCTGTCACTCTTCTCCCTTTCTCGTACGTGC
>JAZGFE010000327.1:0-3297 GCA_036479215.1 Nannocystaceae bacterium
TTCGCCGTCGGGTGGGAGAGGTCGGAGTTGGTTTTTCTAGGACGTGGCTCCGGCCTCTCTTTGTTTCTCGATGGTGGCGCGGACCCTACGAAGCCGCGCCTCGTCCACCAAAAAACTGGGTCCTGGCCGTCAGCCGATTCGCGGGACTTCCGCTGGTCGGAGCATGCTCGCGCACGGGTTTACGCGGATGCTGGTGGTCGCCGACAGCCTGCAGTCTCGACCTGAACTGACCGCGCAAGCATTGGAAGGACCGACGCCTTTTGCTGGTGCCGGGCTCTGGCACGTGCCCGTTGAACACGACGGCAACACCAGTTCGTCTGCCGAGGAAGTCGAGCGCGTTGTCGAGATCTGGGGACAGCTGACATGTGGCGATGTGCAGTGGTGTGACCAGGAGGGTCGCCGTCGACCTCTACGTGCCGACGACATTCTGATCGTCGCACCGTACAACGCCCACGTCGGCGCGCTGGGTGAGCGATTGCCCTCCGCGCGGATTGGAACCGTGGATAAGTTCCAAGGCCAGGAGGCGCCCGTGGTCATCTATTCGATGGCAACGTCGTCGCCAGAGGAGGTGCCGCGCGGCATGGAATTTCTTTTCAGTTTGAACCGGATGAACGTCGCCACGTCGCGGGCACGGTGCGTGTGCATTCTCGTGGCGAACCCGCGATTGTTCGAGCCCGATTGCCGGACCCCCAGACAGATACAGCTTGCGAACGTCTTCTGCCGCTACCTGGAGTTGGCCCAGCAAATCTGAACTCGGAACACAATTTCGAAGCCGGCTCGACTTCTACTCAGCGTCGCGGTGGTAGCAACAGGCCATCGACATTCGCCGCTATTTCGACACGCGATCGAGCGGTTTTCGGAGGCCTTGATGGGGGCGTTCCTCACGAAAATGAGGAATGAATTCGTTGACAGCGCAACCACGCGTCCGCTAGCCGAGAACTTTCTCTAGAAGCAGAACCCTTCGAGCTCGTCACTCCCGCCAACGCGAGCCCGACTAGCTTGGTAGAGGACCACCTTGACACCGAGCGCGCATAGCGCTATGCTACAACCAATCTAAGCGTACGAACCTATGTCGACGGAATCCATCACACTCCCGCAAGACCTAAGGCACTTCGCAGAGGAGCGAATGAAGAGCGGCCGGTACGGCAGCGTCATCGACGTGGTCCGCGATGCATTTACCGCTCTGCGGCAAGACGAGGAACGCATCCTGCAGATGCGGGCGGAAGGCAAGAAGGGTTTCGACCAGCTCGACGCCGGGCAAGGAACGGAACTCAGCGCCGACGAAGTACTCGAGCGCTCCGACCGTCGCCTGGGTTTGATTCAATAACAAAGCGAGATGGCCAAAGTCATACTGTCGCCGCTGGCGGAGGAAGACATCGACCAGGCACGTCGCTTCACGCTGGAACGTTTTGGCGAGGCGAAGGACGAGGAGTACAAGGAGCTGATCCACCTTGCGCTTCGTGAACTCGAAGCCAATCCGCAAGCGGGTAAGCACAGGCCGGATATCTTTCCCTACGCCTGGACGCTCCACATCGGCAGGTCGGGGAAACGAGCACGGCATCTTTTCCTGTACCGTATCGATCTCGACGACAGGGTCCAGATTGCCCGTCTTCTGTACGACGGGATGGATCTGCCACGGCACGTACCCAAGGATTTCTAAGGAGCGGTCGTGACGACGAAAACCGACACCCCGTCGCTGCATCGTTCGGAGATAGCGACTGGTCTCCGTGGCAAGTCCTGTGCCAGCCGGTACCGCTCAGCCGACGCTCAATCTCTGACCCATGCGCCGCCCATGCGCCATGACAGCGCGGAACGAGGCGGAATGAGAGGGAACAGGACGGGACGAAATCGTCTTCTTTTTCCGAGTGATTCCAACGAGATGCGGGCCAAGGTCGCCTGATCGTTGATGTTCTCCGCATGGGCGATTGGGAGTTCGATTCCCGGCGCCTCCACCAAAACGGCCTCCTAGGTACCCCTGGGAGGCCGTTTTCACGTACTGCACAATGGACTGCACAACGACTGCACAAGCGGTGGTTGCGCACGTTCATCGTCGATGGCGTCCACTGCAAGCACCGTCGGCTCTGCACTCCCAACGGGCCAGCCCGTGCCTGGGCGCGAAATGGACTCCAGATGTGTGGGCCAACTCTCGATCAGCATCGCGCACCCCGGCCGTGTTCTGCCGGCAAAGGTGTAGCCGCATGGACGAGGGTGGAACATGCAGTGGAGGCCCGTCATACTGGCCCAGCGTGGGCAGATGAAGAAGATCATCGACACCACACTCACTACGGCAGGAGCGGTGTCGGGCGACCCTGGGTCCATGGCCAAGGTCGGCGGCTCCCTGTTCGAGTTCGTCTTCGAGGACCTCAAGAAGCAACGCGGAGCCAAATTCCAGAGTGACTTCGAGGACCTGCTTGCAGAGCTTGAGCAAGCGCGACCCGAGGACGCCAATGCGTTCGAGTGGCACAAGGATCGGCTCGAAGACCCGGCCCTGGCCGAGATGGTCGCCCCCCAGCCAGGACATTCGAGCGGATGCGGACCACTTACGACCCGGCCACGCGCTATTCGATGGGGAGACTGGTGGCATTGTATTGGGCACCACGGAAGGGGCCGGACGAGGTCTTTCGCAGATGCGCGCGACTGCTGGAAACCCTCGCGGAAGACCACTTGCACTTCGTCCTTCAGCTATCCGGTCACGTTCTGAACTCACTCGGAAATGCCACTGCCTGCACGGCTGAATTCGTAGAGCCTTGCGAGGGAAAGCCCGGCCGCCTGCGGGTCACCCCGCATCGGAACGCCACAACACGCGCGGACATCGTTCCCCACAAACAGACGGAAGTGTCCCTGGCGGTCGCCGCCGACGTAGCTCGGGAACTGAGGCAATGCGGGCTCGCCGACCGACCCAGCTCAGGCGGCTGGGGGCGCGGGACAAATACGACGGCAGTCGTGTTTCAAAGCCCCGTGCACTTCGGTGGACTGCGCCTTCTATCGAAGGCAGCGGTCCCTCGCCCGTAGCGTCCAACAATAGGATCACGGCAATCAGGCGGCCTCACGATGGTAGCAGCTCAGCGCCCCAGCAACGGCTATCGGCCAGCCTCACACGTCCCCAGCCGCCGTGTCAGCTTGATGCTAGGCGTCGTGAGACCTGGTATTTGGTCAAAGGGTTGGGGCCCCCTAGACCTAAAACAAGCGATAGGGAGGAGAGACTATGATCGGCTCGATGTGCGCGAGGCGTGGACGCAGATCCCCCGGCGACGGCGGTAGCCTCGCTCTGGCTGGGTCGGATTGTTGGGGATGCTC
>JAZGFE010000328.1:0-97592 GCA_036479215.1 Nannocystaceae bacterium
GAGTAGCAATCGTTAACAAGCGACATGCCTACATCGCACGGGCCTCCGATCCCGGAATCGGGCCGTGACCGCGCCATAGCGGGCCCTCTGCGGCAGTTTACTTGAAATCGTCGTCTGGAACTTCAGATTAGGCTCCGATAGAGGTAGGGGAGACACTGCTTGCGAGCAAATACACGCGCGGATGGAGTTCGACGCCAAATTGGAGGAAATCGCTGATGCTTGCAACTATCGTTCTTAGGTTTGTCGTGCATACGGCCGGGATGGCGCTTCTATTGGTCAGCACCGCATGTCCGCCGTGCGACGGTATCCCTTGTGTAGGTAGATTCAGGCTAGAGTTGAGAGTTGTTGAGAGGTCCCGGCGACGAACTCCAATTGGGTCGCCATGAAATCACGACGCAAACTGAGTCCAATGTCATATATATGGCATGCGCCGTAGACGGCATGACGCCTTCTCCTTGCACGGAACCCACGCTTTCCGGTGCGGCTCCTCAGAGTTTCGTAGCTCGAGTCGACGCGAGCTCAACGGCCATCTTTTTGGCGCTGGCACGCGTGAAATGCGGGGGTGACGTGTGCGATACTGAGGGGCCTCGCAGTGTGTCTGTTCGCGTTGTGTACGAGGGACAGGATGTCGCTCGGCGCGGTTTCTACCCCAAGTATACGCGCGAGGAAACCTCCGGACCCGGATGTGGCTGATGCGGAGAGACGCCTGGCCAGGTACTCGAGTTGACCTCTGTAAGGCAGTCCCAATGGGGTGCGGCTCCGCTGGGGCCCACGCCGTAGGCGCAGTTGCAAGCCGCAACAAGTACCGCTGTTGCGCGTCGAGATGGGTGATACACCTAACCTGGACTGGGAGCGAACAGCTATGCCCTCCGCTGAAAGCCCGTCCCTATCACCATCATAGGCAGCGTGTGTTGGACGCCGAACACCCGCATGCGCATGCTGGCGACATGGAAGCCAATCAAGTCTCCCCAAGTACAACACCGGCCCTCCAACTCAACGGTCCGGTGCCCGACTTCGAAGCAAAGACCACCCACGGGCAGATACGGCTCTCAACCTGGAACAAGGACAAGTGGATCATCTTGTTCTCGCACCCCGCGGATTTCACTCCCGTGTGCTCCACCGAGTTTATGGCCTTCGCCAAGCTCAGCGACGCGTTTGCTCAACGAAATGTGGCCTTGCTCGGAAACTCGATCGACAGTGTCTACAGTCACATCGCGTGGGTCCGGAACATCAAGCTCAACTTTGGTGTCAGCATCGACTTTCCCATCATCGCCGACCTCGACATGAAGGTCGCCAAGAAATTCGGCATGATTCACGAGGCGAGTTCGGACACCGCGGCCGTGCGCGCGGTATTCGTGATCGACCCCGAACGACGACTGCGGGCGATGATCTACTACCCGCTCAATGTGGGTCGAAACTTCGATGAGATTCTCCGCCTCATCGACGCGCTCCAAACCGCCGACCAGCATGGTGTCGCTTGCCCTGCCGATTGGCGCCCTGGACAACCGGTCATCGTGCCGCCGCCCGGAACGACCGCCGACGCCGACGCCCGCGTCGCGGACGACAGTCTGAACGTCACGGACTGGTACTTCGCCAAGCGCGAACTCAAGTAGAAGCGGACCTGAGGGCTACCGTGGGGGCTCGCCGGAGATCCTTGCCTGCTACGGTGAGCAACTCACGGGCCGTCTCGCTCAGAGCCTTCATGAGTGCTTCCACAGCCGCGCCGCGCCGCCAAGCGAAGGCCAAGGTGCGGTGCGGGGCGGGGGGCTCGAAGGGACGGATCGAGAGGCGTCGGCCACGTGTCTCGCTTTCGACCGCCGACATCGGCAGCAAGGTCACACCGAGACCACCTACCACCATTTGCACCAGCGTAGCCAAACTCGTGGCTCGAAAGTCCAGCTCTCGTGCACCCGCACCTGCACAGACATCAAGCGCCTGATCTCGAAAACAATGACCATCGTCGAGCAGCAGGACCGGTTGATCGTGTAGCTGATCCAGCTTCGCGGTCGCTCCGGTCGCCCGACTGGCCGACGCGTCGGCCGAGCACGCGAGCACGAAATCGTCCGTGACGAGCGCTTCTACGTGCAGGGGCCCGAGCGGAGCTTCCGCAGCAAGCAAGGCGGCATCGAGTGTGCCATCTATAATCTGTTGGACGAGGATCTCGGTCTTGTCCTCGAACCATCGGGGAGAGAGCCCAGGAAAGTGATGGCGCAGGCCCGGGTCGAGCACCGGCAGCAGATAGGGCGCCACCGTTGGGATGGCCCCAATGCGAAGCGGACCGGCCATGGGGGTCGCGCAGATCCGCGCGACCCCCAACAGGTGTTTCGCCGACGCGAGAGTGCGCCGCGCAGCACTCAAGAGTTCCTCTCCGGCGCCGGTCACCACCACGCGCCGCTTGTTTCGGTCAAAAAGACGTACCTCCAAGCACCCCTCAAGTTCGGCAATCTGGGCGCTCAAAGAGGGCTGCGAGACATGACAACGCTCGGCCGCCCTTCGAAAACTCCTCGTCTCGCCCACGGCAACCGCGTATTGTAGCTGGCGGATCGTGACGCCAAAGTTCTCAAAGCGCATATCCGGATCCTAGAGGAAGACGCACGGACATCCAAGGGGCACCGTGCACCCCTGACCAGGTTCCGCCCCCGATACGCGCAAGACCTCGGACACCCCCGGAAAGTTCGGACACTCCCCTGGTGTCAACAGATTCCGACGAGCAGGACGACACCGCGAATCCAGGACGACGGCAGCGACCCGCTCGACCCGCTCGACCCGCTACCGGGCGGAGCCCGCGGCAACCGTCGCTCGCCGACCCACGATGGCCACGGCGTCGATGCCTTCCCACTCGAACGGCATCGTATCCAGCGACACTCGCAGCTCCCGGACCAAGCGCGCCTCCGCGGCTCTCAGGATCAGATAACCAGGACAAGCGAGATTCGGGTCGACTTCCTGCCAGAAAATCTGCCAGCCATCCTCATTCCCCGTCTCTAGACGTGATTCCACCTCCACGACCCGGCCCGCGCTCCACAGCTCGGCGATGGCGACGGCCGAGACCCGGACCGGATCTTCCTCTGCGGAGGCATAGACGAGTCGCAGTGTTTGGACTCCGTCGTTTTCGTCACGTGGATACCAGCCCGCGTCTGTGGACTCACACGTCTCGGCATTCGCCGCACCTGTCGCCCGCCACGGCCCCAAGGTAGAGGAAGCCGTGGAAGCCGTCGCATCGTTCGCCCACACGATATCGCAGTCACCGGCGACCTCTTCTCTCAAGGTGGCGACTGCATCCTCGTCCGTGATCGGCAAGGACCACGCCTCACCGTCTGGCGCTCCCTCCGACAGCGTGCATGCAGCTCCATCTCCATCTCCATCCCCATCCCCATCCCCATCCCCATCTCCATCCCCATCCCCATCTCCATCCCCATCCCCATCCCCATCTCCATCTCCATCTCCATCTCCATCTCCATCTCCATCTCCATCTCCATCTCCATCTCCATCCCCATCTCCACCCACATCTCCATCTCCACCCGTATCTCCATCTCCATCTCCACCCGTATCTCCATCTCCATCTCCACCCACGTCTCCATCTCCACCCGCTTCTCCATCTCCATCTCCACCCGCATCTCCATCTCCACTCGCTTCTCCATCGCCACCCGCTTCTCCATCGCCACCCGCTTCTCCATCTCCATCTCCACCCGCTTCTCCATCTCCACCCGCATCCCCATCTCCACCACCGCCCTCCTCGCCTCCTCCGCTCCCCTCGCCACTACCGCCGTCCATTCCCGTGGCACCGGCGCCCATCTCGGAGCTCGCTAACTCGGCCTCTTCCTCGTCTGATCCACTCACAAAAGAGTCGCGGCAAGCTGTCAGCGTGAGGCCGGCAAAGAACGTAGCGATCGCGGGGCGCAACATATTCGTGCTCGTCTTCCCGCGTCCCCAGGTCGCGGCAGACTCTCCGCAACAAGCCGATCTTTCACGGCCCAAGACACGCGTGGGTGAAGTAGAGCACAGCCGAGAAACCGGCGCGACGGGCAACCATGCGAGCTACGGAAGATAGTCTCGTATCGGAGAAGGACGGAAGGACGGACTCAGTCTTGGTCGGAACCTTGCCGTTCGGACGCGCTCGGCTCCTCCGACGCTGTATCTTTGTGGTTCGAGGAAGACGAGACCTGCCGACGACGGATCAGCGTCGCTACCACCGGGGTCAGCACGAGCGTGCCCGCGACGCGCAGCGGCTGGGTAAGTTTGGTCCCCAACCAGGCGGCCCCCCACAGTCCGGCGGTGCCGGTCACCCCGTCGACGTCCACGCCGGACTCGATCGCCATAGCGAACCCGACCAGGCACACCACGAAGATCGCTAGGTAAGTCCCCAAGGCGATACGGCCGTATTCGACCATGAGTAGCTTGAAGCGTGCGGACATGTGGCGCCAGGAAGGTGCGTCGCCGGACGAGGTGAATCCCGCTCAGCCGACGATCGCCACGAGGGACACGAGCGCCACGAGCAGGCCCAACAGGATCCACAAACGCGCAGGCGTGCGAGGGGTAATCTCGGGAGTTGCACGCCGAACAGCAGCGTACTCGCGCGACATCACGTGACGCCCTTTCTTGCCCAATAGCAGCACCAGAAAATAGACGCTGACCATCGTGCCCAGAGGAAACGCGAACAATCCGAACGCGGACATACAAGCCGCAGGAAGACGTGCCTTGGGCGTCAGCCGTCGGAGATGTACGCCCAAGATGGCGTACATCATGCCAAGTGCGCCGAGAAGCACCACCACGGGAAGCGGAGCAAGCACGTCCGCGAGGTCCCCTGTCGCCACCTCGCCCCGCGCCGAGACAAAGGCAAAGATCAGCAGTGGCACCATGGCGAAGTTGAGCAGGTACAACGACCCTAGGGTGCGGATCGACGCCTCGTGGGTCAGGTGGGATTTCCGATCGCGGACCCTCGCCTCCCGCAGGGTTGCGTGGTCCGTATCAGCGGTCTCGTGGCCTGTCGCGTCGTTCATCGAACATGAAGGCTAGCGCGCTCCGACACGACGCTCAAGCCCGCCACCGCGAACCGACACCACTTGTCTGCCATCCCACTCCCACAGGTTCCCACCCATTCCCCGCCCACGGGCGAGTGCGGGTGCCCCTGTGAGCAAGCGGGCACCAAACTCACGCAACACGCGCACAGCACACGCTCGTTCGGCTCCGGACCGCCCGCGCAGCGCGACCCGCGGGGACGCCATTGTGCCCGCGCCGAGGCGACGACTAGTCCGTGACGAGAGCGCCGGTTTCCACAGCCTCAAACGCGTCGCCAGAAATCTGTGCCAGGTCAGCAAGGTTCTCGTCGCTCCACCGCGGGTCCGGAGCACCGGAGATAAACCAATTGTTCCCGTTGTCGGCCACGTACATGCCGTAGGTCTTCAACGCCGTGCAGATGGCCTGGACCTCCATGCTCAATGCCGAACAATCGAAGTCGGACTTCATGCGCACGCGGAGGCCCATCGGCGGCGTGCCCGGATCCGTGTTGCCGGACGCGAAGTGCGTAGCTGGGTGGATATACGCTCGTTGGCTCGTTTGCACCGTGAAGCGCAGAGCGTGGTCGATGAGACGTTGAACCACAACTTCCTCGTAGGTCACGAGCCCAGGCAAAACCGGCAAGCCAGCCGCATCTGCGGAAGTCCACCCGTCGGGGCGCAACGCGTTGCTGTTCAGGTTAAAAACAGCTCCCGAGCCCGCGGTCCAGCTGCCACCGTTGTCATCCGTGTGGGCGTCGAAGATCTCGTACAGCGTGCAACCCTCGCGTTCGAGCACGAGGATGTGCCGATCACCTGCGCCATCGGGGCCGCCCTCGATGGGAGCGGCGGGCGGAATGGGGTACGGACCCGGGTCCGACTCGTCCGCGTACTCGAAACTGATGGGCACCACCGCTTGGGAGCCATCCACGACAACGAAGGGGATCCCGTTGGGCGCATTGTTCCACTCCGTACCGAAATCGGGGTGTAATTCCGTGTCCACACCGATCGAAGCGATATAAGCATCGGAATTCGCATGCACGTCGTAGCCACCGATTGCGGTGTTCCAGGGGTTGTCTGGAGGCAGGATCGCACAACCCGCAATGCCATCTCCATCTCCATCTCCATCTCCATCTCCATCTCCATCTCCATCTCCATCTCCATCTCCATCTCCATCCCCGTTTCCGCCCGTCGCGCCGTTTTCCGGTATCGATCCCGGTGAACCGTCCGATGGCTCGGCCTCGTCTTCATCACCGCAACCGAACGGCCCCAAGGTGCCGGCGCCTACGGCAGCCGCCGCCAGGGACCCCGGAAGAGACGAAACGACAACTCGGTGGATCGACGCGAACATCTGCATCTGCCTCTTATTTTTTACCTTCTTTTCGGCAGCGCCAGGGCGCGAGACAAAGCTTTTCGTCCGACGCGCACGATGCACGCAGGGCGGCGCGACGTCGCTGGTGCCCCGCCACCTATCTCCACCTACCTCCCGTCCACGCCTTTATACCCGCCCACAAGCGCGACCCCGCTCCCTCCTCTATCGAGCGTCGCGCCCCCCGTGCGAAACTGGCTGCGACCTCCCACGAACAGATCGACGTTCGCTCGCTCGGGAGACATCCATCATGCCCAATCACTCGACCATCCCACCCCAAAGGCCCACACGACCCACGCTTGCATCCCTATTTTTCTCGCTCGCGGCCCTGACTGCAGGCCTCGCATGTTCACCCGAAAATGGCGACGACATGGGCAACAACCACGGCAGCGATCCGGCGGATGATACGGGGACCGACGATACTACTGGGGGCGACCTTGCTGATGCGACAAGTAGTGATGTCGGCGGCGACACGGGGGACGAGACCTCAGACGCGACCAGCAGCGACACGAGTGCTATCCCGCCGGCCCCCGACTGCCCGGGTGGCAAGTACGACGAGCTCCACAAGCTTTGCTGGCAGCACCCCGAGGCCGACACTAGGCAAACGTGGCCAACGGCCAACGGCTACTGCGACGATCTTGTACTCGCGGACAGCGACCAATGGCGTCTTCCGACCCGAACGGAGTTCATCGATATGCTCGGTGACTGCCCGCCAGAGGTCGTCAACGGCGGGCACGGAAACTGCAGCTCGTGCAAAATGAGCGAGTTCTGCAACCCGATGTTCGGCACGGAACTCCACTACTACTGGACATCGACCCCAGAAGAAGGGCAGCTGGATTTCTACTGGGGAGCCGGTTGTGCCGACGGACTCATCACAACCGGCCAGGGCCCCGAACTACAGATGTACGTCCGTTGTGTGCACGCCGGCCCCTAGATGCACGAACCGACAGTACCCGCCCCCGACACCGCACAATCCACCCTCGCCAACGAGACACTCCCACATGGCCATCTCGTCCCCGCTAGCGGCGCATTTTTTTCTTCTTCTTCTTCTTCGACGCACGCTCGTAAGCATCGTCCTGATCACTGCGGCATGCGGGACCAACTCCGACCCGCTCGGGGAGCCCGCGCCATCTACACTCGACAGCGCCACGACCTCCGGCTCCGCTAACTCCGGCTCCGGCTCCGGATCCGCTAGCTCCACGGGCGCCGGCTCCAGCGGCGCGCAGAGCGAAGCCGATGACGCGGCCGCCGATACCGACGCCGAAACTCAAACCGACACCGGCACCCAAACCGACGTCGAATCTGACGTCGAATCTGACCCGCCCAGCGCCACCGCCGACACGTCAACCGCCGGTTCCAACACGGACCAAGACGACACCCCGATCTTGTCTCCCAACGGCTCGTCGTGCGACTTCAACGAACAGTGCGAGAGCCAAAAATGCTGGTTCCACGATGGCGTCGCGGTGTGGGGTCACTGCGGCGACTGCCTCTCCGACGCGGAATGCTCCGACGCCACCCTCGGTGTCAACTGCACGGGAATGTTCGACGGACAACCGCCGCACTGTTCGGACGGCGCGGTCGGTGAAGCCTGCGAGAGCGATTCGGCTTGCGCCGCGGGCCTCTGCACCATCGCGCACTACGGCTACGGCCGATGTGATGCATGCGGTTCGGACCAAGACTGCCGAGAAGCCGGCATCGGCCTCAACTGCACCTACAGCCGCGAATTGGGCGTATCTGTCTGCGGCGAGGGCGCGTTGGGTGAGTCCTGCGATTCGCACGAAGGCTGCGCCGACGAAGCGTGCACGGACGCACGCTGTTCAATGTGCCGCGACTCCCAACAGTGCCGCGACTCGGGTACGGGAGCCAACTGCACCCGGGTGTTCGAACCCATCGAGTGGATCTTCTTCCACCAGTGCCTCCCTGGGGAACTGGGCGAAAGATGCGACGAAGCGGAGGCCTGCCTCAACGGATGGTGCGCCTCCACGCCGATCGGACGCCGCTGTTCCGGTTGCCAGACCACCGACGACTGTGACGCAAGCGCCGATGAAGTGTGCCACCTTCAGCATGCCTACCCCCCAGATAGCGAGACTCCCGACTACCGCAGCTGCGTGCCTGCCCAGTCGATCCCCAACGACGCGTATTGCGACTTGGCCAACGGAGGCGGCGACGCCTGTGCCGGACACTGCGTATGGGCCAAGCTTGTGTCCTCTGAGAAAGAGCTCGGCCTATGCGGCGAGTGTCGGCCCGATGAGCCCGACGATTGTCCGACCGGCGCAACCTGCGTCCCGCTCGAACTGAGCCCCGAGAAAGGAACCGCATGCGAATAGTCCCCTACGTGTCGACTTGCTGCCTGGCAGCCCCACTGCTCAGCCTCGGCTGCGAAACGCCAAGACTCGTGGGTGACGCTCCCCTGGCCACGGCCGGATCCCCCGAAACCGCGACTGGCGACGGCACAGCTGGGAGTACCCATGGCACTTCCGCCGATGCCACCACAGCCGAGGACGACGGCGGCGGGAGTGGGACGCGGGAAGCGGTCTGCCGAGCGACAACGACAACGACAACGACGACAGCGCGACCGACCACGACGACAGCGCGACCGATACCGGTGGCGACAACGACAACGACAACGCGACCGGTACCGGTGGGCCCGGCGACGATATGAGCGGTAGCATGGACGGTGCTCCCCCGCCTCCCCAGTACGTGGCTGTGAGCGTCGGCATCGGCCACAACTGTGCGCTCGACGTCGAGGGTGCCGCGCACTGTTGGGGTCAGGACAAAGGGGGCGAAACAGACCCGCCCGACGCACGTTTCACGCACGTGGCGGCCGGTGAACAATGGTCCTGTGGCATCACCGTTGCGCGCGACCTCACCTGCTGGGGAGATACGCCACCAGCGGACTACGCCGTGCGCCAGGAGGTGGGGATCGTCACCTTAACGAGCAGCTCCGGGCACATGTGCATCTTGTACGAAGACGGCGACATCGATTGCTGGGGCACGCCCTTCGACGACGGCGGCAAGTTGCTCGACCCTCCCAATGATGGCCAATATCGCGCCCTCTCGTCGGCGCTCTCCCACAACTGCGCGCTCGATAGCGTGGGCCAAATCGCCTGCTGGGGAGGTTCGTTCTGGGAGGAAAATTGGGCGGGTTATCCGCCCGAAGACGCGGGCTACTACGCGATCGCAGCGGGGGGGGCGGTGACTGTGCGCTCTCTGGAGATGGCGTCGTGGCGTGCTGGGGTGACCCTCGCAGCTTCGACCTGCTCATCGATCACTTGCCCGCAGAAGCCCCCGGCCTCAAAGCCATCGCGCTGGGCGAGTACTTCGCTGGCGGCTTGTTTGCCGACGGCAGCGCCCAGACATGGTTCGGGCCCGACGAATTCGGCTGGGAGATACCTCCGGGGCTCTATACCTCCGTCGTCCCGGGACTCCAGCACGCATGTGCTGTCACGCAGGCCGCCAGCATCTGCTGTTGGGGCCACGGCCCCGGGGCGCAATACTCCGCTCCCGGCCAAGATGGCCCCTGTCCGAGATGACCCGCCAACCCCCAGATCGGACAAGGCCACCATCTCGCACGCCAAGGCCGAACTTCCCAGCGTACCGGCGCACGTGAGCGAGTGGAGAGACAAGACTTGCGTCGTGGAGCTCGTGTCACCCAGCTTGGGCGTGCGAGCGCGTCGTCCGCCGCTTGGCGCTCGGACCCGATCCTCGTATCCACTGAAGAAGGTATGCCGCCCAGATGCTGCTCAGCGCCGCATATCTTCTCACGACGTTGACGCTGGCGACGGAATCGGGCTTGAGGCTCCATTGGGATGCGCCGAGCTCGTGCCCTCTCCGCGCGCATGTGATTCGTGCGATACGGGCTCAACTGACGGAGCACGCCGAACGCAACGGAGTCGTGTTCGACGTCTCCATTCGCGTCCAAATCGTGGCGCGCGGTTTTGTCGCGGACGTCGACCTGCGCGCTCCAGGCGTCTCCGTACGGCGTACTTTTCCCAGCGACGACTGTGACGATCTGGTGGCGATCGCGGCGCTGTTGGTTGCTGTCAATATCGATCCCCCCAGTATGCATCGGGCGCTCGTCAAACAACGGACGAGGAGCGAACCCGTGTCGGAGCCTCCGGCTCCGGCCGTCAAGCTCCCAGCGCAAGTCCGGGTCCGGGGACCGAATTCCGTCCCCGTGCAGACGGCAGCCACCCGAACGCCCAGCCCCAGCAGACCCGCCCACACCGAACCCGCCCGCACCGAACCCGCCCGCACCGAACCCGCCCGCACCGAAGAGCACTCCGTAGCGAACGATGGCGCGACGCAAGATACTACATCGGCGCGGTCGGTCGCGGGTGCGGCACCGGTAGCCGCCGGGGTCACGCGCCCCGGCCGACCGACCCCGTTTCGCGGCGCGCTGCGGTGGACCATCGACCTCGGCTGGGGTCTCCTTCCGCGTACCGCAGTAGGTGTCCATGGTCGGGCAGCGCTGCGGCAAACGTGGTGGCGTGTCGAGGTCGGCGCTGGATGGTGGCCGGAGCACACCGTCTATCGTGACGACGGTCAGGGTGGCGTTGCGATCCGGCTGCTGCAATTGAGCGCCCGCTGGTGTTTCGCACCCACTTGGAACAAGTTGACGATCCCACTGTGCGCCGGCACCGACGCGGGTTGGATGCAAGGAGAGGGTCGAGGTGTCGATCACAGTCGTACCGCCGTGCGTGGGTGGTCCGCGGCGTCGATCGGGCCCGGGCTGCTGTGGCAAGCCGTCCCGCGCGTAGCTCTCTACGCCGGCGCCGAGGGCCGGTACGCATGGTTGACGCCATCGTTTTAGCTGCGTGGGCTGGACGATCCGGTCGCGTACCGCGCGCGGCGCTGGGTGCTCCGCTTCGCTACGGGCGTGGAGCTGGAATTTGGGTGACGGAATTCCTCCCCCGCAGCGAATCCCCAGGGTGCGACTTCGGACCAGGCTCTCGGCCAGGAATTTCGAAGTGCTCTACCGCCAACAATATGGATTCGTTTGGCGCGTGCTGCGAAGCCTGGGCGTCCCAGCGGCCTCCACCGACGACGCGTGCCAGGACGTGTTCATGGTCGTGCACCGACGTATCCAAGACTTCGACGGTCGCGGGGCGATCCGGAGCTGGCTATACGGAATCGCCCGCAACGTAGCGAAACGTTCTGCAACCAAGCATGCGCTACGAAACAGCCGCGAACGAGGTTCGGATCCCGGAAACGAGGCGCTGGGGGCAACCCACGAGCGCCCTGAAGACTACGACCGGCGGATCGACGCCAATGAGTTCGTAGCGCGGTTCCTCGCGACCCTCAAGCCGAGCCAGCGTGCGGTGTTTGTGGCTGCGGAAATAGAAGGGATGACAGCGCCGGAGATCCGCGATGCAATGGGGGGTAGCCTCGACACCGTCTATTCCCGACTCCGACTGGCTCGACGCCACTTCGCAACTGCACGCCAACGTTACCACGCGCGCGAACAAGGCACGGAGCGAAGGCATGGATGAACTCGACCCCCAAAGCCGCGCCGAACTCGATGCTTTTCGGCAGCACAATACCCCCAACGCGGAAATCGTCGACCGGGAGTGGGCGGGATTTCAGAGGCGACTACTCGAGCTAAACGTAGTTGACCAGTCGGAATCTCTCGACGCAGTGGCTGAAGCAGTCGCTGGGCAAGGTAGCGCGACGGCTGCGGCGAAGGGTGCCGCCAGCGTGGGAGTGTGGATCAAGACGATTGTGGTTTCGGGGACGCTGGGCGGGGTGGGAGCGTATGCGGTAGAGCGTACACTCGTGACGGAGGCACCGCAGACTGCGGCTACGAGCGACCGGGACATGGGTCAAACGAGCGCACGACCGGCCGAACGTTCGGTCCATCCGCGTGCCGAGTCCGATCCTTCCGCATCAGCACAAACAAACAGTCCCCCCCCACCCCTTCGACGCGACCCCACCCGATCGCGTCCTGAGGTGTCTCCGCGGCCACCCGATCCGCCTTCCGGTCGCCGACGCGAACTCGTTCTCATGGGCCGAGCACGCGCCGCTCTATCGCGTGGGGACCACGTGGAGGCTCGTGCGCGATTGGCTGATCATGAACGCGAATTTCCCGGTGGGGTACTTGCCACCGAGCGTGAGGCTTGGCTGGCGCAGAGTCGGTGCACGGCTCGACTCACGGACGAAGGTCGCGCCGCCGCTCGGACATTCTTGCGGGACCATCCCGAGAGCCCATTGCGCGCGCAACTGGAGGCGGCCTGCGAACTGACATCAAAATAGGTCCCCGAATCGTTGACGGAAACCATGCCGTCCAAGGCAAGTACAACCATGAACGCTCCGACGGCCCTTTATCCACGCCCGATCCCGTGCCGCCCATGCCCACGCCCACGTGCGGGCTTCAGTGGCGGTGGGCTCCTCACCGCCCTCTTGGGCCCGACGGTGGGTTGTGATCGCGGTCCGGCCGATATCGGCGATGCCAACGTCTCGAAGCCAGACGGCGATATTGCCGAAGATGTGGAGAACGTTCCTGGGAGCACCGCCTCCGGCGAAGCCGGGCCGAAGTTCGATATCGGTAGCGGTGATGCCAACGACGATGACAACCCGGGGCCCAAGTTCGATATCGCCGAACCCGGAAGCGACGAGGCGTTCCCGGATTGGGATCGCCTTGACATACGCGACCCGGACCACTGCCTGATTCCGGATAACGACGCGTGCGCCGGTTTTCCCGATTCGATCAACGCTGGTTTCGCCGAGGGGAAAATCCTGCGTAACTACGTGTTTCTGGACTGTCAGGGCAACAAGCGCGAGTTCGCTGAGTTTTTGAGCGAGCGCCCCGACAACGGCCTCTACAACAAGGGGTTCGTGATCGCGCTTGGAGCGGGGTGGTGTGTGCCGTGCTTGGATCAGTCGGCGGACTTGGCCGGGATGGCATCGGAATACCGCCAGAAACAGATCGATATCGTATATCTCCTGCACGAAGGTGCAGCGGTCGGCGCCGATCCGACCACTGAAACCTGCCAAGGATGGGCCGATAGCAGCACCCCAAACCACGAGAATGAAGTCTGGTTCGACCCCGAGAACGAGATCGATGAGCAGATGAAAGTCCAGCCCAACGACGAGCTTACCTATACCCTATTGGTCGACGCCAATGCTCATGCTCGGATGCGCAGGGGGGCGCCTGTGCCGTCGCCAACCGAGTTGGGAGCCGCGATCGACGAGATAGTAGCGAATCCGTATGGTGACGGGTAGAGTCGAGTAGCTCCCCTCGTCCAAGCGGCTCGTGGCGCCTGTCATGCTCAGGGGCGTGCCCTTCGGGCGCCTGAATACGCAGGCGGCCCATGTCTGTCGCGGTCGCCACTCCTGTTCCCATCGCGCCCTCGCTTCTTCTAACCTGCGAGGCCTGCCAGCGACGTGAGGTAGCGAAGCTACCTCTAACCACTCGCCAAAAGTCAGCCGGACTCTTTTGACGGGCGACTGCCCCCGATCACGCTCCGCGTGCGCGCGCCCCGGCATGCCGGGGCGTCCGGGACACCCGGACGCCCACCCACCGTCCGCGCTCTATTTGCGCCCCACTGCGCCCCGCTGCGCCGTTGCGCAACGTTGCGCAACGTTGCGCCCCGTTGCGCCCCGTTGCGCCCCGTTCGCCGTTGCGCCAGCTCGCAGCCGCTCGCCGCCGTCTTGGGGCCCCGCGCCTGTGCCCCCAACGGCTAGAGGTGGTCGCCGCCGTCGCTGAGGGCCTGACGCGACCTGTCCAACGACCGCGATTCCGCTACTGTACGCCGCCTCCACACAAGCCCGCCCCCACACATGACCCAACCAACCGCCACCCAAGCCTCGACCCCCGGCCTCGACGAGCCCACCGCTGCGGCACATCCTGCCTCACAAAATACGGCGCGCGGCCGGTCGCATGGCATGCCGTTCATCTTCTGGCTGATGGAGCAACGCGTGCTCACCCTCCTGGCTATTCCCACGCTCATCGCGGGACTGGCCTGGGTAAGCGTGCCCGGTGGCTGGCCCGTGTTCCTGGGTGCCTGGCTGGCGACGCCCCTTCTCGGGGTGGTGGCACCGCTTTTGTACCTGATCTACCGCTCCCATCAGCACGACGCAGGTGCAGCGGACACGAGCACCTCGATAAAGTGGCGCGACCCTCAAGACGCCCAGCGGTGGCAAGGTAAGAAGATCCCGATGGAGCGCGTATACGAGGCCTACCTGGCCGAACGCTTGGACTTCAAACGTGACGTGTACGAGGTCATGCTCCGACGCAACCGCTTGTTCCGCTTTGCGTTCACCTGGGGAGATATCAAATTCTATTTTCGCGAGTTTCTGGGGCAAAACGTCACACACAGCCAAAAATCCGATAAGGGGGATATCGCTCACGTCTACAATCGAGGCAACGACTTCTACCACTGGTTTCTGGGCGACTCGATGACCTACACAAGTGGCATCTTTCAAGATGAGGGCGAATCGCTCGAGACGGCCCAGAAGCGCAAGCTCGAGATGGTTTGTGAGTATGTCCAGATGGCACCCGGCGATCGGCACCTCGACATCGGCTGTGGATGGGGACCGCTTATCACCCACGCAGCCGAGCACCACGGAAGCGTGAGCACCGGCATCACATTGGCCCAGGAGCAGGCCGACTGGGCGAACGAGCGAGCCAAGAAATCCGGCGTAGAGGACCGCGTGCACGTGATCGTCGACGACTATCGCAACCTCGCTGCCAAGAAATACGACAAGATCACTTGCCTCGAGATGGCCGAACATGTCGGCATCAAGAATTTCCAGGCATTTCTCTTGCAGGTGCGGAGCATGCTCGAAGACGATGGCATCTTCTATCTTCAAATCGCAGGACTACGGCGTTCTTGGCAGTACGAAGACCTGGTCTGGGGCCTGTTCATGGCGAAATACATTTTCCCCGGAGCCGACGCCAGTTGCCCGCTGGGTTTTGTCGTCTCCCAAGCCGAACGCGCCGGATTCGAGGTACACCGTGTCGAAAACTGCGGGGTCCATTACTCGCTCACCATCCACAAGTGGTACGAAAACTGGAAACGAAATGAGACTGCCATCGTAGCGAAGTACGGGGAGCGTTGGTTTCGGATGTGGATGATGTTCCTGGCTTGGTCCGTCATCATCGCAGGACAGGGTAGTTCGACAGTATTCATGATTACACTGACTAAGAACATCAAGAACGACAAGGCAACCGTGAGCCCCGAAGAGGCCGAGTCAGTTCCCTATAGCCGGCAGCAACGGTGGGTCGGCCCCAAGACCGTCGGGACCCAGCAGTAGTCTCTCCGTCGTAAGCGCGACCAACATCCGCGAACACTCGTTCGCCGACGTTCGTTCGGCCATCTACTCCGCCCCACGCCCCACCTGCCCCACGCCCCACCTGTCGCGAGGGTGGCGTGCGCCCCTTACCTATGTCAACCCCTGAAGGGGTCCGGTTCCGTCATCTCCGAAAGAGGGAACGCTCACGCCCAGCGCCCCGAGCATGGAGGTAAACAGATCCGCTACCGGTTCGCCATCAAATACCATGTGGCGTCCGCTTTGGATCGCCCCTCCGGCTCGTCCTGCCACCAGAATCGGCAAGTTCGTATGGGCGTGGCTGTTTCCATCTTCAATCTCGCTGCCAAACATCACCAGCGAGTTTTCGAGCATGTTGCTCTCGCCCTCTTCGATTTCCTTCATGCGCTGGATTAGTCGGACAAACTGCGCAACCTCCCAGGTGTCAATGGTTTGCAAGCGGGAGAAATTCTCAGGATCGTCCCCATGATGCGAGATGTCGTGGTGCGCCCCGACTACATCGAGGAAGTCGTAGCTTCGGCCACTCGATGCGTTGCCCAGCATGAAGGTGATCGCCCGCGTGGCGTCGCACTGTAGCGCCAAGACCATCAAGTCCAGCGTCACATCGACCTGCTCTCTGAAGTCCGTGAAGCTCGCATCGAACCCACCTGAGTCGCAGGCCAGCGACTCACCATTCTCTAGGCGACTCTCGAGATCACGCACGCCGGTGAGGTACTCATCAAGCTTCTCGGCGTCGGACTTTCCGAGCCGCCCCATCAATTGCGTCGCCTCCTCCTTCACGTAGTCGAGAACGCTGAGTCGGTACGCCTTACGGCGCGCCAGCTCCTCATCGGATGCACTGGGGTCAAATCCGCCAAACACTAGATCAAAAGCAAGTTTGGGCGCGGTCAACTTGGACAGCGGCGTGGTCTCGTTTGCCCACGAGATATTGCGTGAGTACGCACAACCGTAGCCACTATCGCAGTTCCCCTGGTTGGAGCCACCTTCAATACCGAGCTGTAGGGAGGCCAACGGCGTGGCATCGCCGATCTTGTTGGCGAACACCTGGTCCATCGAGATCCCACACTGGATATCGGTCTCGGATTTCCGAATATGTCTGCAGGTCAGAAACCCTGCGGTGCCCGCCGCGTGGTCTCCGGGACCATCGGGCCGCGACGGTTCATTGCTGAGACCCGTCAGCACCAGTACGTCCTCCCGCAACGACACCCCCGCTTGTTCGTTGACGAGCGAAGCCAAGATAGGCGGGAGGTCGTAGTCCGCCCCCTCCGTCTGGGGTGTCCAGGCAGGCATGTGGATCCCGTTGGGGACGTAGAAATTCACCAAGCGTAGCGGCACCTGGCGCAAGTCGGCCCGTGCAGCACGCGTGGGAAACATGGACTCCAGAAAAGGAAGACCCACCACCGCCCCGGCGCCGCCGAGGAAGGCCCGACGCGACCAGGGGTTTCTCTTGATCCGGCTCGGCGTCATGATTCTAGTAGGCATTTGACTCATCGTGCTTCTCCCCTGCGCATGCGGAAAATATCGCTGGTCGCAACGGCGCGAATGAGGTCGCGCAAACGATATCCGCCGGCGGCATAGGTGTGGACAATGGCGTCGAGATGCGCTTCGTCGGCGTCGAAAAGTCCCCGCCCGAGCGCGTAGGTCACCACCTTACGTGCCGTGCATCGCGGGAATGCCTCGTCCTGCGCGAGCAGGGCCGCCATCTCTGTGGCGCTGTTGAACGGCTCGCCCGTCGTAGGTAGCTCGCCGGAAACATCGATCGTCTGCCCCAAGTCCGTATCACGCCACCGGCCGATCCCATCGTAGTGCTCGAAGCCGAGACCGATGGGATCCATCAGGTTGTGGCATGAAGCACACACGGGGTCCTCTCGATGCTGCGCAAGGACGTCTTTCATGGTCTCGCCTTCAGCTGGTTCGAGAGAAGCGATATCCGCGTCGGCCGGCGGTGGAGGCGGCGGCTGGCAGAGTAGCTGGTCGAGTACCCACTTTCCCCTTCGGACCGGAGACGTGGTTGCGGGATGCGCGAGAACCGTCAGCAAGCCCGCCTGTGTCAGCACACCACGGCGCGGATAGCCCGAGATATCGACCCTGCGAAACTCGGAACCGGACACATCGGCGATCCCATAAAAGTCAGCCAAACGCCCATCGACAAACGTGTCGGTAGCATCCAACAACTCGCTCATACTGCGGTCTTCGTCAAGAAAGGTGCGGAAGAACAACTCCCGCTCGCTTCGCATCGACGCCCGCAGCTCATCATCGAAGTCGGGAAAAGTGTAGACATCCTTGAATACGTTGTCGAGCGCGCGGATATAGAGCCACTGGCCAGCAAGATTGTCGACGAGTGATACCGACTTTGGATCGTCGATCATGCGATCGACCTGTCTCTCGATCTCCGCTTTGCTCGCAAGCTCACCGGCCGCGGCGAGGTCGAATAACTCGCCATCGGGCATACTACTCCACAGAAAATACGCAAGACGTGATGCAAGCTCGTAGTCGTCCAGTAGATGCGCTTCTGTGGAGTCGGGTTGTTCGTCCAACTCGACCCGAAACAAGAAATGCGGCGAGGACAAGACCGCAGTCAGCGACATCTGCAGCGCCGCCTCGAAGCCTTGATTGTGATCGTACGCCACATCTAGAAAACCCTCCAAGGATTCGAGCTCGCCGCTTTTTAACGGGCGGCGCCACGCCAGGGGAACAAATCGCTCCAGCACTGCGCGTAAGCAGGGCGCATCGCCTTCGGAAGTCGGGTCGCAGATCACGATCTGATCCCGCATCTCGTTGATACCCTCTTCCGCGCCAAAAGGGCCCTCAATCTCGAACCAATCGATCAGAAGATTCCGATCGAGCTCGTTGTCTGGGTCATAGAAATCGTTGGTGAACGCCAAGGCGACCTGATGCGACCCCTCACCGAGTTCGAACACCGTATTGTAGGTTCCCGGCGCGTCTTCTGTTTCTGCGACGTCCACCTCGTATACCAACAGGCCATCTACCTCGACGGCAAGGTGCGGCAGTTCGTCGCCCGCTTGCTGACCGAAGGCACGAAACGATAGCTCGTATTCCGCCTTTGCCGGGGCGTCGTAGGTCGCAGAAACCGTGCCGTCGGACCAGAGGTTCCAAAAGCCGCCACAGCACTCGCCCCCGGTGCTCTGAAACACATTCTCCGCCTCGAAATGGGTCCGCACCGGATCCACCACCGCAATCTTGAGTGCCGCCTCCGTGACCTGCTCGGCAGCTCGCGCGTAGAGTTCGAACTGGAGCGGGGAGATATTGAGGACATCCGCGATATTGTCGAAACCGAAACTTGGATCTTCTGCCGGAAATTCACTGGCGGGGTCGAGGCTCTCGCCCAACAAATCTCGGATGGTGTTGTTGTACTCAGCGCGGTTGAGCCGATGAAGGGTCACGCGACCCGGGTCCGTATCCGGTGCCACGCCTTGCGTAGTCGTGCTCCCCGCACTCGACCCGTCCTCGTTTGTGCCGTCGGAGGCGTCGGCTCCCGTCTCGCAGTTGCAAGCTAAGGTGTGTAAAAGCCCCACACACGCTGTGCGACGCGACAGACGGAGAAAGTCAGCGATTCGCATATCGCGCAATACTACGCCGTTTAATCGTCTTTTGCACGCGACGCGCCTCGACCCCACTCCCCCGCGAGCGCCCCCCCTCCCCTGGACGAGGGGCACCGACTCGCCCCGTGTACCCGCCCGCCACGGACATCGAACATGACGGAGCGTTCCATGCGCTCGGGCCGGCTCGTGATACTGGTGCCACAGATGCGCGGCAAACGTAGAAAGCTTGGCATCGGGTCCGGGGTTGGCCTGACCATGGCCGACATGGTGGGCACCGGCGTGTTGACCACCGCTGGTTTCATGGCGCTGGAGTTGCCCCCCCGCATCATCCTACTCGATTGGCTCATCGGCGGGATCGTGGCGCTCGCTGGCGTCCTCGCCTACTCCGCCCTCGCTCGTCAAGTCCCACGTTCAGGGGGAGAATATCGCTACCTCTCCGCGATGCTGCATCCCCTCGCCGGCTACATTGCCGGCTGGGCCTCATTGTTGGTCGGCTTCTCCGTGCCGGTCGCACTGGCGGCCCTCGCCGCCGGGGCGTTCGCGGAAACGATATCGCCCGCCATGGACAGCAGGCGGGTGGCCGCCGGGATGATTGCGTTGCTCGCCGGTCTTCATATGGTGAATCTGCGTACATCGAAGTGGGCACAGGATGCCCTCGCCGCGATCAAGGCCCTGCTCCTCGTCGCGTTCATTGTCATCGGACTGACCCTCGGAACGAATACGATTCCAAACTGGACGCCAGCCGCGGCCACAGATGCCGGCACGACCTTCCCCTTCGCGCCATTTTTCACCTCGCTGATTTTCATCTCGTTTTGCTACACGGGATGGAACGCGGCAACGTACGCATCGGAGGAGTTCGAGCGCCCGGTGCGGGACGTGCCCAGATCCATGCTGATCGGATGCACGGCGGTCATCATCATGTACATGCTCGTGAATTGGGTCTTGGTCACCAATCTTAGCCACGCGGATATCACGGGATGGATCAAGGACGACACGAGCCGCGTGACACTGGCGCACCTGGTGATGCGGAACCTGCTCGGATCTACGGGGGCAAAGCTGATGTCCGTGGTCGTCATCATCGCGCTCATGTCGGCGATCAGCTCCATGACGGTGATCGGACCGCGGATCTACTCGGCGATGGCAGGTGACCGACTCTTGCCGTCCCTGTTCGCGGCTCGAGAGGGTCGACCTCCCGTGACCTCCACCCTGCTGCAAAGCGGCCTAGCCATCACGCTCACGTTTCAGTCCGGGTTTCGAGAACTCCTCAACAACGTGGGGTCGATCCTCGCCATTGTATCGGCCCTCACCGCCCTGTCTCTCTTCCGAAAAAGCAGATGGCGACCCGACACACGTCCCAGCACGATGGCTCTCCTAGGGGCCGCCGCGTACGCTCTGATGTCGGGGTGGATGGTCTATTTCGCTCTACAGTCCTCGGCGGCCCACGACATATGGGGCCTACATGTCCCCACGGTGGCACTATGGATGGGTGGCATCGTACTCCTGGCCACACTTGCGTACGCCGCCACCCGACGTCTCGGCACCCCTGCGACGTCGGATCAACGGCAGTAGAACGAGTTCGCGTAGTGAATGATCACGGAAAAATCCTCGATCGCGTCCGCAAATTGCTACGACTCGCCACCTCCGACAATCTCAACGAAGCAGCCAACGCCGCTGCCCGAGCCCAGGACTTGGTCGATCGCCACCGCATCGACGCGCTCGCACGGCAGCGTCTCGAACTGGAGGCCTCAGGCAACGCGACCGACGGCATCGTCGACGCCCGTGATCGGCCGATCGACAGCTCCAAGCGCCTGCGACGTTGGAAGACCTTCCTCGCCCAACAGCTCGGTCCGATCCACGACTGTCGTGTCTATATGCTCGAATTCCCCTCGCCTCCCAAGCGCTTGGATCTAGTGGCCATCGGACGTCCGGATGATATCAAGATCCTCGCGGCGCTCTACGAAGTTCTCATTCCGCGTATCGAATCTCTAACCCGTAAACACGGCGAGATGCGCGACCGAAAATGGCGAGATGGGTTCCGCCTCGGTGCGGTCCAAACCGTAACTCGACGTCTCGCTGACCGACGGCAACGTGTGCTGATCGGGTGCACACGCGGCGGAGAGGGGAACCTCGACGACACGATCGCGCCGGGGCACGCGGCCCTCATGCTCCGTGAGATACGCGAGACACTGTTTGGACACCGTCTGGAAACTGTCGATGCCTGGATCGCGCAAAGAAGCGGCGACAACACCAAACGAGGTCGCCCACTTCGAGCGAGCGCGGCTGCGTTCGCCATGGGTGAACTCGCGGCCCATGATGTGGATCTCGAAGACTAAGGGCCGATCAAAACGCAGCGCGCGGGTCTTCTGGCGCCTCGCGCGGCGTCACGGTGACGAGACACGGTGGCGAAGCACCAGCACCTAATCCGCGACCGGGTCCACCTCCAGGACCGCACCCGGGCCGTCACCTCCACGCAACTTGCCGAAAAAATCGTCCAACATGGATGCCAGCGCGGACATGGTCTTCTCTGACACGCTCAGCACCTCTTCCCCCACCTCCATGGCCTTGAGCGTATCGATGGCGGACCCGTAGCCTTCTCCGATGGCGCCTCGAATGGTCTCTTCGAAGGTGTCGATTTGATCCTTTTCGCTCATGTCCTCATTCTGGCTTTTCCAGATCTCGAACATCCCAGCAGAAAAATCAAAAATACGCTGGGCGGTGGCCTCCGGGGACCAGTCGAGCCCGGCGCCTTGGGAAAGGTCGATGCCCGCCGCATCGAATTTCGCGGCAATCTTCGCACCGAATTCAGCCTCAAGTGCCTCTGAGGTGATGCGTAGCACCGCCTCAGAGCTCAGCGTCAGGCTGTCGACCGCGGAGCGCGACCCACCTGATCGCCTCGAATGACCCGCCTCGAGTCGCGCCGCGGGTGGCGGCGCCAGCCCCTGTAGGGTGGCTTCCATGGGGGACTCGTTTACGCGCATACTTGCCTCCTGCGGTTCGCGTCTCGAACAGCCTCTTCAGCCGTTTCGTCCGATTTCGGGAAGGCTTTAGTTTCTGGGCCACCCCCGCCTGACGGTCGGTCACCCGGACCGTATCGGGGTCTTCTTACCCGGGGTCTTCTACCCGAGGGCCGACGTGGCCGACGGACACACCGCCAGCCCCTGGGGACCGTTCGCGCCGCCCACCGCGGGTGTGAAGCGGTGCGCGGCGGCAATAAATGCCCGCGCCCACTGCATCACATCGCCGTCCGCCACGCGATGGCGAAGCCTTCGCATCACGGCGCGTCGCCGGTCGCGATTCATCGTCACCGCGGACCGAATGGCGTCTGCCATCGCCCGCGTGTCGAAAGGATTGACCAGTAACGCGAGATCCCCCAACTGGGTCGCAGCGCCGGCGAACTCGCTGAGTATGAGCACGCCTTCGTCGTCGAGACAGCAAACGCAGAACTCCTTCGCTACCAAATTCATCCCGTCCTTGAGCGGTGTCACCAGCGCGATATCGGCGGCGCGATAGTAGGCCAGCAACTCACGATCGTCGAGTCCACGATACATGTACTCGATGGGCGTCCAGCCCGGACGCCCGTAGGCCCCGTTGACCCTCCCCACCATGCGATCGATTTCGTCTTTTAGTTCCCGATACGCCTTCACGTCGGTCCGGCTGGGTACCACGACCTGCAGCAACGTCACCCGCTGTCTCAACTCTGGATAGCGCTCCAGCGCGTTTCCAAAGGCTTCAATCCTCTGCGGGATGCCCTTGGTGTAGTCTAAGCGATCGATACCTAGCACCAGCTGCCGGCCGAGCGCGGGTCGAAGTTCGCGGGCCAACGCACCAACCTCTGGGCGTGACGCCCTTTTGATGAAGTCGGCTACGTCGACGCTGATCGGGAATACACCCGCGCCCAAGTATCGCTTCTGGCGGTGAGCCACGCACAGGCCTTCGGATTCCGTCCAGATGGTCTCCGGAAAGAGTGCCGCCACGCAATCCTGGAAATTCTGAAGGTCCGCGGGAGTCTGGAAACCCACGAGGTCGTAGGCCAACAGTGCATCGATCACCGGCTTGCGCCAGGGAAGCTTGAGAAACACGTCCGGCGGGGGAAAGGGTATGTGGAGAAAAAAGCTAAGATTGGCCTCGGGCCGGGTCTCCCTCACGTACGCGCCGACGAGCATCAGGTGGTAGTCGTGCACCCACACCATATCTCCGGGTTCGGAAGCTCGGCAAACGCCTATCGCGAACTTTCGGTTCACCCGTTGATAGCCCTCCCAGTCGTCGGCCTCAAAACGGCACGCGCCGAGCACGTCGTGAAAAAGTGGCCACACCAATCCATTGGAGAATCCGTCGTAGTACTGCTCCACGTCGAGGGAGTCGAGCTCCACAGACGCCAACTCATATGCCTCGGATCCGTTCGGCGGAGCTGTCGCTGTGGGCCCGTGTTCGTCCTCTCTCCCTCCCAGCCATCCGACCCAGGTCCCCCCATGCGTCGACAGCACGCGAGACAGCGCCGTCACCAATCCGCCGCTCGCTCGCCCATAGGTCTCACTTCCATCCTCACACCTTCGCCTACACACCGGCAAGCGATTCGATACGATCACGCACCGTGCGTGGGCTTCCTGGCAGAAATCAGAGGCGGGCTGGCGGTGCGTTGCCGAGCCGACCCACTTCGGACGCTCCCGCGGACCCGAAACGGCATCGACCGCCTGGGGAGTTGAGTTTTGACCTGTTCGTCGAATTGGTGTTCTCACAACCGCACCCCATCTCGCTTCCCGCGTCCTCTCGTGGGGTCGCCACCCTCGTCAAGTCTCGAAACGGTACGTAGGAATGAAGAGCATTGATGTCAATGGGTAGACGCGAAGGTTTCGCGTCACACACGGCGACCGACCTCGCTCCGCGCTCTCGCGCTCCGTGGATGGGGTGCCTCCCCCCGTACCGACCGGGTCATCTAGAGCCCACCAGACCCCCAACAAGGCGGATACCTCGGACCAGGCGCCGCTACCACGAGATGGTTTATAGTCGGATCGGATGCCACATGCCCAGGACAAGACCGGATACGTCGACCTCGACTCGCCCGAAGCGGTGGATGAGGCGATGACGCGAACCGATGCGCCCATCGTACTCGACTTCTGGTCACCGAACTGCGGACCATGCATGGCGATGGCGGATGATTTTGCCGCCGTCGCACTTCAGTTCGAGGCCAATGAAGTCGGCTTCTACAAGATCAACACGGGCACGCACGGTCATCTCGCGGTCCCTTTCTCGATCCGCTCCGTGCCCACCATCGTATTCGCTCACCGCGGACAGGTGCTCGATGCTGTGGTAGGTAAGATGTCGGCACGACAGCTCGGAGAAAAGACGGAGTGGTTGGTACGCAAGACCTCGGGAAAGGGCATCTGGAAGCGTCTATTCAACTGATCTACCGTGTCACTCGGGCCTCGTAACGAGACGACGAAAGACTGCATGGTAGGCTTCCCGCACCGTATCCGTCATGAGACCGCCAGCCGTTCGCTCCCGACCTCCTGCACGACCTTCTTCGCCGCCTCCCTCACGCCGGGCTCCCTCACGGACTGCGTGCCACGGGGTTGCCTTGTGGCTGTGTGTCGCGGCTCATCTCCCCGGATGCCGTGCGGACCCGAAGCCCGACACCGCGAAGGTCGCAACGACCCCCTCGCCGCCTCTCCTGTTGACAGGTCCGCAACTCCAAGCGCTGGCCGATATCGCAGAGCGTACGCTCCGTGACTACGCTGGCGACATCTCGTCCAAAGGAACGCCAGGCTCCAGTGCCTCGGCCGAGGCCTTGCCGAAGCGCCTCGCCGAAGGCAAGCAAATCGTTCACGCCACCTTACGAAGCTCGGGGGCCCTGATCGCCACCGGATCCGCCACAGGCGAGCTCGCGGCAGCGACCCAACAAGCGATACAAGCGGCAACCTCGACGCTCGACGCGCCGACCGCTCAACCAGTCGACACGATGGTCCTCAATATCGCGCACACCTTTGTGGTCGCGCCGCACAACGAAATGGGCCCGCATCTGACCAATCGGCGCAGGGGTGTGCGCGGGATCGTCTTTCAAAGGAACGGCTCCCGCGAGATTGTTCCGCCGACGCATATGCTGGCGCGCGGCACATCGTTCGCAAACGAGTTCGAGCTCTACCGCAAGCGACACAATCTGAGGCACGAGACGTTCACGAATGAGGTCGAGATCTCGCGTTTCGAAGCCCAGCAAGTCCTCATCAAGCTCGATCCCCAGGCACGTGCTGCGGCCATGTTTCGCGGCAATGACCAGGTCCCCGCAGCCGCTGTCACACAAGCCAGCACACGCCTACTCGCTCGACGCGCCGGTGACTGGCTCGCCTCGCACGTACACCACGATGGTCGCGTCACCTACACCTGGTTTCCGGGCAGAGGCGAGGAGAGCGAGGACAACAACATGATCCGGCAGTGGATGGCCAGTGTCTGCCTCGTACGCTGGGCGCGATTTCGTGGCGAATCGGAGCTGCACGCCCTCAGCACCAAGAACATCGCCTACAACCTGGATCATTTTTATCGCGAAGAGGCTGGGCACGGTCATATCGAATACCAGGGCCGTGCGGATCTCGGGGCCATGTCCTTGGCTGCCCTCGCCATTCATGAGTCCGCAGCACGTGAACAGTTTTCGACTCAGGAGACCGGACTGCGAGCGACAATCGATTCACTGTGGCGCGACGACGGTTCGTTCTGGACGCGCTACAAACCCAACCGCACCACCGGCGGCGAGAACTACTACCCCGGCGAAACATTGCTCTACTGGTCGGCGCTCTACAAGGAGTCTCGGGATCCCGAACGACTTGCGCGCTTCATGAAAAGTTTTCGCCACTACAAGAAATGGCACCTCAATGAGGCGAATCGCGCGCCGGCGTTCGTACCCTGGCATACCCAAGCCTACTACCAGGTCTGGCTCATCACCCACGACGACCGGCTACGCGACTTTATTTTCACAATGAACGACTGGCTTGTCCGAAATATGCAGCGATGGAAGAACGTTCCCTACGCCGATGCGGCCGGACGTTTCTACAACCCCGCCCGCAGCAAATGGGGAAGCGCGAACGCATCTTCCACCGGCGTATATATCGAAGGACTCGCCGACGCCTATGCCTTGGCCAAGGAAGTCGGTGATGCCCAACGCGAGGAGCGCTATCGCCTTTCCTTGGCACGCGCGATCCGCAGTCTCCTCCAGATCCAAATCGTCGATGAAGTGGATACCTTTTACATGATCCGCCCCGAACGAGCGATCGGGGGTATCCGCACCTCAGTGTATCGAGACTTCATCCGTGTGGATAACGTGCAGCATAACCTGATGGGGCTCATCAAGATTCAGCAACGTTTTCAGGTCGCGGACTACAAAACTGACTAACACCCCTCCGCTTCGCCGACGCGTCACCCCTCGTATGCACCGCGGGATACCGCGCGAGACTCGATCTGCGCGGCCACAGTTTGGCGCAAAAGCGACCGTGGACGGCGCCGAGCATCCAGCACGCGACGGACCTCACCTATCACAGATAGGGCAAACGCAAAACCACATGCACTGAGTAAAACGAGGGGTAACATCACGGGTTTCGACCCGCGCCTTCCCCCCACGGTTTCAAACCCTCATGTACGACACCACGTCGGCCGCCACCGCTGCCGACATCCTACTCAGATGGCGGCAGCACGCCCATACGCTCGACAACGTGCTCTCCGATGGACAGCGCGGATGTTGCGGCGGGGGAAGGCGCGTTGACCACATGCAGCGCCCCGTCCCGCTCGAGCAACTCGAAATCGTCGACCAGGCCGCCATCGGGCCGCACAGCCTGGGCCCGTACACCGGCAGGCGCCGCTTCGAGGTCAATCGCTCTCAAATCGGGCACCAGTCGTTGTAGCGCCCGAGCGAAAGCTCGTTTGCTCACCGAACGCAATAGCTCCTGCATACCCGGCCGCCAGTGCTTCCACACGAGCCGCCGCAGCCCGGCGTAGGCCGCGAACTCCATCAGCTCCGACACGTTGATATCGGTACGCCGATACCCCTCGCGCGCCAAGGCCAGCACCGCGTTGGGACCACACTCTACCGTTGCGTCCACCATTCTCGTCAAATGAACCCCAAGAAAAGGAAAACGAGGGTCGGGAACCGGGTAGATCAGGTTGCGACAGAAGTCCTTCTTGTCGGGCTTGAGGCGATAGTACTCGCCGCGAAAGGGAATGATGCACACATCGGGTTGAATGCCGGCGCAGCGCGCAACGCGATCGCTATATAGCCCCGCGCAACCAACCAAGTGACGACATCGAAACGTCTGCTCGCCCGCCCGCACCACGTGTTCGCCTTCGACACGCTCGATTCGGGTCACGCGTTGCCCCAAAAGCAACCGGTGGCCTCCCTCCTGTATGCGATCTGCGAGACGCTGACACACGGCAGGGTAATCGGCGATCCCCGCTTCGGGTACATGCAACGCCTCGATACCCCGCACCGACGGCTCGAGGCGCCCCAGCTCTTCTCGCCCGATCTTCTCGCACCGAACACCATTTTCCTGACCCCGATCGTAGATCCTACGCAAGGCAGCGCGCTCTTCCTCCTCCACCGCGACGATCACCTTTCCGCAGATTTCGTACGAAATCTGCTCTCGCTCACAGAACTCGCGCATCATCGAGTGACCGCGTAAGCAGTTCTTCGCCTTGAGCGACCCGGGCTTGTAGTAGATGCCCGAATGCATGACCCCCGAGTTGTGCCCGCTTTGGTGCTGGCCCACCGCCTCCTCCTTTTCGATCAGCGCGACGCGAAGCTTGGGCCACTTCTCACCCAACTGATAGGCGGTGGCCAACCCGACGATGCCTCCGCCGATGATGATGACGTCGAAAAATGCGTCCGTGTTCACGGCCGGCACGGTACCGGATCACAAAGCCTGCGACCACCTTGCCCCCATCCGTCCCACCCGGCCGCCACGTCGGCAATCGGCACCGAACGATCAACCGCGAACGGCCCGAGGCCCCCCCCAGAGATTGCGAGCTTGGCGCACACTCAGTGAAAGTCTCGGCTTCTCGTCTGCGCGGGATCTCTATCGAGCTCCGGTATCCACAACCGTTCCGCCACCAGGTGCGTCACGCCACTTTCCACCTGTAACTTCCCCACAAGTCCGAGAAAGGCTGCGGATTTGGCCAGCATCTCGTACTCGGTGAACACATTTTTCCACAGCACAACGTTCACAAACCCCGTCTCATCTTCCACCGTCATGAATGTCACGCCACCAGCCGTTCCCGGTCTTTGCCGGCATATTACAATTCCAGCGTACCGAACGTTCGACCCATGACGCATGCCATTGAGCGTCGCCGCATCGGGAAGCCCAAATTCTGTTAGCCGCCCTCGTAGGGGTGCAAGGGGATGCGCAAGCACGCTGTGATCGCTGCTTCGGTAGTCCCAAATCACACTTTCGAGGGCATCCAAACCTGGAAACCTTGGCTTCCGATGTACGTCAGCGATCACCAATTCATCATATCGCGTCTTTTCCAGGCGCCGGATCTGCCACAATGCACTACGCCGCGACCTCTCAAGGCGGTGGTACGCGCCCGCTTCTGCCAAACGGACCAGAACACCTTTATCCAACGCGGTTCGCCGTACAAAATCCTCGAGCGTGCGAAAGCACGCTCGAGACCGAGCAAGAAGGATCCGCCGTTCCCCTTCTCGATCCAGCCCTTTCACATAGCGAAGCCCCATGCGCACAGCCCACTTTTCCCCGCTTGCTTCAAGCGTACAATCCCAGGCACTGGCCGTCACATCCACAGCTCGCATCTCCACCCCGTGGCGCTTGGCATCGTCAACAATGGTCGCCACCGAGTAAAATCCCATCGGTTGGGCGTTGAGGAGGGAGCAGACGAACTCCGACAAATAGTGACATCGGAGCCAGGAGGTCGCATAGACGATCAGTGCGAAGCTGGCGGCATGGCTTTCGGGGAAGCCATACTCGCCAAACCCTCGAATCTGCTCGAACACGCGCTCGGCAAACTCTTGTGAGATCCCCTTTTTGATCATGCGTTCAACCAAGCGTTGTCGATGTTTTTCAATCCGGCCGCTATGACGCCACGCCGCCATATCCCGACGCAGCTGATCCGCTTCTCCCGGAGTATAGTCAGCCGCCACAATGGCGAGTTTCATCACCTGTTCCTGAAAAAGTGGCACGCCCAGCGTTTTTCGCAACACGGGCTCCAAACATGCATGCGGGTATAGGACATCCTCAAGGCGGTTACGCCTTCGCAAATACGGATGCACCATACCACCCGAAATCGGCCCGGGTCGAACGATACTGACCTCGATCACGAGATCGTAAAAATTTCGCGGCTTGAGTCGCGGCAACATCGACATCTGTGCTCGACTCTCGATCTGAAACACGCCCACGGTATCCGCCTTACAAATCATGTCGTAAGTCGCCCGATCGTTCGCCGGAAGCGTAGCCATATCGACTACCCGATCTCGGTGTTCATCAATCAATTCGAAACATTTTCGCAGCAACGTCAGCGCACCAAGCCCAAGAAGATCTACTTTGAACAACCCCAATTCTTCGATATCATTTTTATCCCACTGAATCACCGTACGATTCACCATCGTTGCGTTTTCGATCGGCACGATATCATGCACAGGATCATGGCCCAAGAGAAAGCCCCCAGGATGGATCGACAGATGCCTTGGAAAATCCAAGATTTCGTTCGACAAGCGCAGCAAGTGTTCGTGCAGTGGCGCGCCTGCCTCGAGACCCGCTCCCTCAAGCGTTTTTCCATCGACGGTGGCATTCCGCCCCAGAAGTTTGGCAGCCCGATCCAGAAAAGTCTCAGAGAGTCCCAGCACCTTGCCGACGTCGCGCAAGGCGGATTTGGGGCGGTACCGGATCGTATTGGCCACCATGGCAGCTCGGTCACGCCCATACTTCTTGTACATGTACTGAATCACTTCTTCGCGCCTCTCATGCTCGATGTCCAGATCGATATCTGGAGGTTCGGCACGCTCTCGACTAATGAAGCGTTCGAAGAGCAGATCCATCTGCACGGGATCGATGGCGGTAATGCCCAAGAAATAGCAAACTGCCGAATTTGCGGCCGAACCTCGTCCTTGACACAAAATATTCTCCCGGCGGCAAAACTCGACGATATCGTACATCGTCAAAAAATACCCACCATAGTCGAGTTCCTCGATCACTTTGAGTTCTCGTTCGATTTGGACTCGAACTTTGCTAGGGACCCGATCCGGGTAACGCACCGCGGCGCCGCGATGGGCAAGCTGCCTGAGCCAACTCGAAGTAGTGTAGCCATTGGGCAAACGTTCAGATGGATAGACGTAACGCAACTGAGAGAGGGAAAAATCGCACTGCTCGGCGATCTCCAAGCTTCGATATACATCGGGAACGCAGTCAGAGAAACGATTGAGAAAAGTATAGATAGACTTCAAATCGTACTCGTCGTTCCCTTGTAAGAGGCGCCCGGCGGTGGACAGTGTCACCCCCTGCCGTATGCATGTGAGCACATCTTGGACCGCCCGGCGAACGGAAGAATGATAGAGCACCTCATTAGCAGCCACGCACGCGATTCCATAACGACCGGCCCGTTCTCGAGTCATCACTTCAAGCGCCGTATCATGGGCTCGTCGATGGCGAGATATCAGCGCATAAAGTCTCGACGAAAACGCGGATCGGACATCTTCGATCACATTGGGGCGCTCATCTGCAGCGGTCAAACGGCTGCACTCCCCGCCCCACAACGCGATGAGCCCTTCGGCATGGCGACAGATCTCCGGCCAGCTGACGACCGAAGAACCTTTATCGCTACGTCGGCGCCCGGTCGTAAGGAGACGACATAACTGTGTATATCCTACGCGGTTGCTCGCTAGCAGAACAAGATGGGTGCCGTCATCTACACTCACCTGAGCACCGACAATCAACTTGATCCCGAATTCCCTCGCTCGCACATGGGCCCGAACCACCCCATACACGCCGTCTCGATCGGTAACCGCCACGGAACTCAAACCGAGACGATGGGCCTGTTCCACGATCTCATCGGGATGGCTTGCCCCCTCAAGAAAAGAAAAATTGCTCTTGCACCACAAGGGGGCGTAGCTGTCTGTCATCATAAAACCTGACCGTGCAAAAACCACCTACGCCGGCAGCGGTCGAAATACACCCAAAGCAAGTCACCTTTTCCCGTCTCCGCGAAATGATACTCTCGATGAATCGCACGCCGCCACCAGCCACCAGAGATGATATACGGGCCGAGGAGCCGAACGATCGGTCCATGATCAAGGCCTCGAAGTAGCCATCCGTCGTCTCGAATTTGGCGATTTTGAGGCGGGAGCAGGAGAGGTCGGGCATAGACTCGACGAACGAGGCAGCGGGTCTGCACCGCGCGAGGCTGGGGCATAAGTGCATGATCTATCACTTCCCACTTGAAGCTGGCTTCGGGCATATGACCCTCGGTGAGCACGGGGCGCACGACACTGTCCTCGCCAAATTCGGCACGCAAACGGGCGAAGGCTTCGTTCGCCGCCCGTAGATCACGACGTGGCTTGGTCGCAAAGAGCTGCAACTGCTCACTCGGCGCGACCACTTCGTGCACAGACAACGTCATTTCAATCACCCCCGCGGCGGGTGGAGATGACTCGAGTCTCAGATGGATCAGCCGAAGCAACACCTTGGGATCAAGAGTGGCCTCAGCAGGACGCAGGGCGTCGAGACGATGGCGATCACAGTGACGATCAAGCAGGAAGTCGATGAACAGGACACCAACCGCCAAGCCTCTCTCTGCGAGTCCCAACAAGAGAGGCGAGAGCGCGCGTTTGATGAGAAAGAGGAGTCGAATGGTGTTAACTTCGGGAAAATCGAGAATTTCCCGCTGCTCGTACACTGGCCGCTCGGGATCGGGTAAAAGGGGGTCCCAGGTCTCACCACTCGCCAGTCTCCAGAGTTTTGAAGCTTCCTCTCCGAAGCGCTCCGCCACCGCGGCAGAAGGCAATCGTAAAAAACCTTTGACGGTGATCACCCCGAGTTTGCTCAAATCGTCCCGAAGCTTCGGACGAAGAGCGAGGTTTGCCAACGGGACATCACCCACAGATCGATATTCCTCATCAGGGCTTTTCAGGATAAGCAGATCATTGCGCAGAGCCTTGACCACCACATAGGATGGAAAACGACGAAACCCCACAACCACGCGCACCTCATAGTTCCGTTTGGTCAAATCAGATCGGATCGCACGGGCCCACCTTGAAGGTGTTTTGTACAATTTTTCCAAGCCCGATCCATCGAGCCAAAACACCCCAGGTTCGTCGATATAGGGCTCAACTTTCGGTGAAAATTTCCGTAGCCACCCGCAGACCGCCTCGACGCCGCGCCGAAAGTCGACTCGCGGGACCTGGCCTGCGCGTAGATTCATGGCCAGCGCGAGGCCCTGCGAATAACGGTACCCTGGCAGTATACGAGCCTTGCGAGCCTCATCATTAACCATCAAAATGGTACCATTTTGTCGATCGTCTGTGACCACAGCAACGGGGTAACCTCGCTTTTTCCAGTCTGGATGGCGTTGGTACAGCAACTGGATCCCGAAATCGGGCACATCAACACAGGCCGTCCGGAGCATGTATCACCTCGCTATGTGTCCAATTAGGACCTCGTGTTTTGTCCTTGAGAACGTTTATCGTGCATTCAAAACGGCTAAATCCAACCTGTGTTCGTACAACTTCGGCCCGCAACGAAACCATAGACCCAAGCGACGCTTGCTCCGGGCCCTTCTCCGTGACGCATACCACGACGGCGCTATGTCTTTTTGCCAGTGTGACGAGGCGACCCTGTAGCGCCAACGGAATAAAGGAATCCCGTCCGAGGTCCAGGACGACCAGACCGAAGGCGCCACTGCGTAACAAACGATCTCCAACTTGTGCCGCCTGCTGTCCGCCGCTTATGAAGACAGTGACCAACGCCGAGAGATCAATTCCACATGCCGCAACATCGGGCGGATAGTAGGTCCGGTTCGGTGGACACACCCACGCCGCCGGCTCGCCACGCTCCTGGGATTCGAGCACCAAGCCCATCGCCGCGGTCACGGGCGCCGCGTTTCCAGCCCCCGACAGTTCCACCAATCGACCGCTGAGATGTGTGCAGGTCCACTGCGCTGGCCCCGTGTCGGAACTGTCCCCTCCTCGCCACAATTGGGCGGTACGGAGCAGGTCATGCAGTGATTCTGGGAGCGACGCGGGCATACTGATCGGATGTTCAGTTTATAGGGCAGCCGACGACGCGCCGCAACGATCCAGATCGCAAGAACGCGGCGCGCGGCACGATCGACCGCGACGGCGCCCAAACGACTCGATCTGGGGTGCGCCTGCTCACCCGCCCCCACGCGGGCGTAGCCAGGCGCCATATGCGAAGCGCGCGGTCGAGCCGAACCAGCTCGGCTTGCGCGTCATGAGCGGCGAACGTTAGATTCGTGCTCCATGCGGTTCCGAAACGCCCTCTTTCGCACGCTGTGTGTGACGATCTTCGTCACGATCGGCTGCCATCACTCGACAAGCGCCACCGTTTCTCCGCAAGGGGAGCTCCAGCCCGCCTCCAGCACCGATACGAAGGTCGTAGGCAAGGGGTCCACCACGGCGACAGTGTCTCCGAAGAGTTTACTCCTCCGTGGCGGCCGCGTGATGACAGCCCAAGGCGTCATCTACGACACTGCCGACATACTCGTTGTTGCGGGTCGTATCGCTGCGGTCGGCATCGATCTACGCGCCCCCAACGACGCTGGGATCATCGATGTACGAGGCAAGACCATCACCCCGGGTATCATCGATACGCACTCCCATATGGGGGTCTACGCCTCCCCGGGCCTGCAAGCCCATGCGGACGGCAACGAGGCCACACGACCCGTCACGGCCTACGCCCGAGCTCGAGATGGATACTGGCCCCAAGACCCGCAGTTCGAGCGAGCACGAGCCGGTGGGGTGACCACCATCCAAGTCCTACCCGGTTCCGCCAACCTCATTGGTGGCCGAGGCTTCACCGCCAAGTTGCTTCCAGGCGCACGCTCTGCGACCGAGGCAAAATTTCCCGGTGCACCTGATGGGCTCAAAATGGCCTGTGGTGAAAACCCCAAGCGAGTGTACGGCGATAAGGGCGGCCCGCAAACGCGTATGGGTAATGTTGCGGGATATCGCCGCGCGTTTCAGGAGGCGACCGAGTACAAACGACGATGGGAGGGCTACGAACGCCGCGCCGCGCAGTGGAACACCAAACACAAAGGCGCCAAGACTAAGAAGAAGAAGAAGAAGAAGAAGAAGAAGAAGAAGGAGAAGAAGGAGAAGGAGAAGGAGAAGGACGGGGACGACTCGGCCCCCGAGCCGCCCGCACGCGACTTTGGACTCGAGACCCTCTCCCAAGTCCTGTCCGGTGAAATCCTGGTCCACAATCATTGCTACCGCGCCGACGAAATGATCACGATGCTCGAGGTCGCCGACGAATTTGGGTTTAAAATCCGCAGCTTTCATCATGCCATCGAGGCGTACAAAATCGCCGACTACCTCGCGACCTCTGGCACCGCAGCCTCCATGTGGGCGGACTGGTGGGGATTCAAGGCCGAAGCCTATGACGGCATCCGTGAAAATGCAGCCATGGTCTCCGCTGCGGGTGCTCGTGCCATCATCCACTCCGATTCAAGTATCGGCATTCAACGTCTCAACCAAGAGGCGGCCAAGGCGATGTACGCGGGGCGCCGTGCAGGACTCGACATCAGTGAAGACGAAGCACTGCGCTGGATCACACTCAACGCGGCATGGGCGCTAGGCATCGAGAAACAAACCGGTTCTATCGAGAACGGTAAAATGGCAGATCTTGTGGTCTGGGATCAGAACCCATTTAGTGTGTATGCCCACGCCGAGAAGGTATTCATCGACGGCGCTCTGGCCTACGATCGCTACGACAAGAAATACCAGCCACGCACCGACTTTGAGTTCGGACACCGCCGGGGCGACATCGAAGGGGATGCAAGATGAGCACCTTATTCCTCATCCGACTCACTGCTGCAACTGCTGTAGCCGCGACACTGGGCCTCGCCCTTCCTGCCTCCGCTAAAACGAGTTCGCAAAGCACCGCGACCCAGGACGATGCGGCGGCAGCCTCCGAGTACGCCCCGCCATCATCCGCGACGAGCGAACGCGCGCCAGCGAAGCAGGCCAAGAACAGCAAGAACAGCAAGAACAGCAAGAACAGCAAGAACAGCAAGAACAGCAAGAACAAACAAAGGGACGGAAAGCGCCCGAGCCCGTCGCCCTCCACCTACCTCGTGGGTGCGAAAATTTACACCGTTTCCGGAGCAACCATCGAAGGCGGCGTGATCAAACTCGTGGGGGATACCATCGTGTCTGTCGCGGGGTCAGCAGCGCGTTCGAAAATCCCCGCCTCGGCTCGCGTAATTGATCTCACTGGCAAAATCGTAACACCCGGTTTCATCGCAGCCGACAGCTCGTTGGGACTCGTCGAAATCGGAGCCGAACCGAGCACCCGCGATACAAGCCGTGAGCACGATCACCCCATCCACGCCGGCTATGATCCCTCCTCCGCCATCTATGCCCGCTCGAGTCTCATTCCCGTGCAAGCCGTGGAGGGCATCACATCGGCCGCCGTTGCACCGAGCGGGGGCCTGCTCAGCGGCCAGGTGACCTGGATCGACCTCGTCTACGGAAGCCAAGACGATATTGTGTCCGCTACGAAGATCGCCGTGGACGGATCGGCGGGCCAGAGCTACGCAGGATCGCGAGCCGCAACCTTGGCCGAATTGCGGAGGGTCCTCGAAGACGCCCGCTTCTATCGGCGCAGCAAAAGCGCCTATGATCGCGGGCAGTCGCGCAAGCTCGCCGCGCGCCCCGAGGATCTCGCGGCACTGGGCCCGGTTTTGACAGGGAAGATCCCTCTCACATTATCGGCAAACCGCGCGAGTGACATCACGGCGCTGATCGATCTGGCCCGTGACTTTCGCCTAAAGCTCGTGATCGTGGGTGGTGCTCAGGCCTGGCAGGTCGCGGAAAAACTGGCCGCCGCAAAGGTGCCGGTCGTATTGACACCCAGCAACAATCTCCCGCGCAGCTTCGCCAGCATGGGCGCGCGACTCGACAACGCCGCGATCCTGGCGGCAGCGGGCGTGACTGTCGTGATCGCCGATCCCGATGGCGCTCACAACCTGCGCAACCTCTCCCAAGAGGCTGGAATCGCCATCGCCAACGGACTGGACTTCGAGCAGGCTCTCGCCGCACTCACCCTTAACGTCGCCCAGACGTATGGTATGCAAGCCCGCTACGGCTCCATCACCAAGGGAAAGACCGCCAACCTCGTGGTATGGGACTCCGATCCATTCGAGCTAGATGCCTGGCCCCATCAAGTTTGGATCCGCGGAAAACGCATACCCACCATCACGAGACAGACGTTGCTCCGCGACCGATACCTGAACAGATTGGGCCTGAACGGCCATTCAGACTAGTTTCGGAGCTGCACCCTACGCGTGGACACCACCACGCGTGGGCGTCGCACGTGGAAGCCGATCTGGAAGAATTGATGGGCCTGTGAACGCTAGAAGCGCCGGAAGGTTCGGCGATGACCCGGCTGTTTCTACGCTGTCGTCTTACGCTGCGCTCTGCCAAGGGCCTCTCCGGCGCGCTCCAGGGCGACGGAGTCCGACTTCTTGGTCGGTGAAAACTCGATAAGACCCGCGATCGCGTCGCCCACTGATCCGCAGAAGTAAGTATCGACGAGCTGTCGGACCGCGGTCTTTCGGGCGCGCGTATTGCTCATCACAGGGGCGTAGACGTTGCGATGCCCTCTATCACGATGCCGCACATGCCCTTTTTCTTCTAGACGCCGCAGTGTCGCTCGAACAGATGAATAGGTAGGAGGCTCACCGATTTTGGCGTGGATTTGAACGGCAGTCGCAGAGCCAAGAAAGTGCATCACATCCATGATCTCTCGCTCACGTCGACTGAACGACGGCATCGACTTTGGCGGCATACAACTCCCATGCTCGACTCCCCGAGCGCTCCTCCTGCCCCTGAACTAACACCTGGTGCACGGTTTTGCAACACATGGTCGCCGTCCCAAGATCTTGGTTCCGTCGACACGCAACAACACCGCATGCCATTCGTTGGCTCTAGTAGGCGATCATGTTCAGACGCATTCGTTGAACAACTAGCTCGTCTGCTCATCCATTCACGCTGTTGCCCACAACGCACCGCAACCTTGATGGACGATTGTTTGCAAGTTCCGAGCACGCACTGAACATCCGGCGAGCAATCTCAGTGCACCGACCCCGCACCGACTCCGCCCGCCCGCCTGCCTGCCTGCCTGCCTGCCTGCCTGCCTGCCTGCCTGCCTGCCTGCCTGCCTGCCTGCCTGCCTGCAGCAATGCCCACGACTCGACGCCGCGTCGCGCCAAGACCCTCGAAGCCCACAACGCGGACCCACTACGTGAGCTTTCGCTCGGCCACGACCCCCGTCGCTACAATCGGAACACGCTGCAGCGCTTCTATCGTCCGCGATCCGGAGACGACACCGCCGCAGCGGCAGCGGCGGTCATCACCCGCTGCATTGCACCCAACAGATGGGCTCGGGTGCAAGGCTTGTGCACGACGATCGGCTCGCCCGCGGCCACGATCCGGCCTATCTCGCCGTGCGGGATCCCACCAGTGAAGAACAGCAGCCGCCGCGCCTGATCGGGGTCACGACGACGCAGCTCTCGATAGACCTGCATGCCATCCACATCGGGCATCTGTACGTCGCACACAATCACATCGTAGGCCGCATCGCTCGCCAAGGCATCGAGTCCAGTTCGGCCCCCAGTCGCCACATCCACCTCGAATTCAGATCGTAGTACCCCCCGGAAGGTCTCCAGCAGGTGCACATCGTCATCGATCAACAGCGCACGCGGACGGTTCGCCTTCAGGACCCGGAGCCGCGCCGCGAGGGGACGACCCGGCGCTATATACGCGCTCTCGAACGTCGTTATTTGTGCCGTGCGGGCCATATGGCAGTTGTGGCTTGGCCGTTTCGGGACAGCAACAGGGCGATTTCACCCGCTCCGAGCCAGAGCGCGCGGCCCTGTCCACACCAGTGGACCCGCTCCGCGCCCGACGTCCCGCTCGCGTCCTTCCACCGCGTCGCGTCGAAATAAGAAATCAGCCCGTGCGGCCCTCGGTAGCCGCACGGACTGCGCGACTGCGCTCCAGGCCGCTGGCGCGCAGCCGCCGAGGCCCCTCGGACACCCGATACACACCGCCCGCGCTGGGCGGGATGCGATACACCCGCTGCAGAAATGAAACACGCCGCATCCGTGCCTGTCCCCCGTCGACGGTGGCCGGCACGCCACATTCGGCGCCGTATCATCCTCGTTGCGGGTGTCCTCGTTCTGAGCACGGTACCGCTTATCGGGAGCCTTGGCTATTTCAGCGCGTTGTTGCTGGCACCGATTCTCAGTCTCTTCGCTGTCGGCATCGCGGTGGATGCCTGGAGCCACACCACGCCAACCTGCTCCTCGCAGTGTGGCTGGATACAACTCCGGCAAGCCCTCGGCCACGGCTCGAAGGAGCTACTGTGGCTCGTCGGCGTGCCTCCTACACTCCTCCTCGTTGGACAGCTTTGGACGCCGAATTGCGACCCGTGGGGCGGGGTGCTGTGGTTCGTCGTGGGCCCAGGCCTATCCGTCGTGATGGGTTGGACCTCCGGGCTATGGGGCGCCGTGCTGGGCCGCCGGCGCATCTCGAGGATCTTGATCGGAATCGTCCCCTTCAGCTTCTGCTTCGCCCTGTCACTCGGCCGGCTCTACGTCCACCCCGTGGTATTCGCCTACGACCCTTTCTGGGGCCACTTCGCGGGATCTCTATACGACGAGAGCGTCACGGTATCCGCCACATACGGATGGTTTCGCGCCTACAATCTACTCGGCGCAACCGCGGCGATCTTGTTTCTCATCTCGTTCCAGCGAGCTCGACAGCCGGCCTCCTCTGCCTCCACTTGGAGACAGTCCGCCCTCGCATTGGGGCTCGTGGCGGCGATAGTCACGGGATGGATCGGTGCGCGGGGCGATGATTTTGGCTTCACGACGACGCTCGACAGCACGCGGGACCGGCTGAGTTTGACCCGCAAGACCGAGCACTTCGTCATCTACTACGCGCCACGCTCCGCCACCGCCAAAGAGATCGACGCGGTAGCAGCCGAGCATGAATTCGCCTGGAGCCGGCTCGCTCGCATCTTGGGGAGAGAACCATCCGATAAGATCCACAGCTTTGTATTCCCCAGCTCTGGAGAAAAGCGCCGAATTTTCGGCGCTGGGAAGGTCGAGATCTCACTCCCGTGGAAGCGGCAGATCTATCTCCACCACCAAAGTTTTCCCCACGGCGCACTGCATCACGAGCTCGCCCATGCGTTCGGCGCCACGTTCGGAGACCCGGTATTCGGACTCAGCCCAGCAGTGGGTCTAATCGAAGGGCTCGCCAACGCGCTAGCGCCACGAGCTTCTTCCGGACTCGACCTTCACGATCAAGCCGCGATCCTCGACCGCCTAGAGAAACGCCCGTCGCTTTCGTCGATCATAGGACTTGGGTTTTGGGCAAAGGCCTCATCTCGAGCCTACACCACCGCGGGCTCCTTTTGTGCGTGGCTTATGGAGACCTACGGCGTTCCTCCCATGATGGAGCTATATCGCAACGGTGGGGATTTCCGGGGCACATACAAGCGCTCACTTCGATCTCTCGAGGATGACTGGCTCCTGTTCCTCCGCGTGCGAGCGATAGCTGAAGAAGACATTGCCCGGATGACGCAACGTTTCAAGCGCCGGAGCATCTTCCAACGGGTCTGTGCCCATCGTGCGACGCAGCTCCGGCGACAAGCCAAACTCGCGGCAGATCGAGGCCATTTGAAGGAGTCGGTACGGGCCTTGGAGACCCTGTGCCGGATCGAGCCCGATCGCTACCAGCATCGCGTAGCGCTCGCACGGCAGTTCGCTGAAGCTGGGGAATACGACCAGGCCCGGGAGGTGCTTGCGGTCGCGTCCGAGATGGAGACCCTCAGCGAATCCGCCTGGGCGTCCCTCACCGAGCTACGCGGCGACTTGGCCCTGCGGAGCTCGGCCTACGATGACGCAGCGTCACACTACGACGAAGCCCTGGCCAGACATATCGGTGAACGCCGTGCTCGCACGCTGCAGCTCAAGCGACTCGTGGCGGACGATCCTGAGATTGCGGAGCAGATCACCCGCTACTTCTCCCCCTTTGACCCCGATGCCTCCTCACGATCAGGAACCGTAGCCCGCATGTACGCGGCGATGGACCTCAGCACGTCATCAAGCCACGCGGCCGTAGGAAGCTACCTCGCGGGGTATCAGCTGCTTGCCGCGGCCCACCCCGGCGCCGCGATTTCGCTGCTTGAGGCCGCCATCGCCGAGGTCCACCTGGGACAGGCCCCGCTCCCCGACCCAGCGCTTCACCGAAAAGCACGGCTCCTACTGGTGCAAGCTCTCCTGCGTGACGGCCAAGCCGAGCGAGCGTCCAACGTGCTTGAGCAACTCGCCGCCCTTCGCTCCGTGCGTGGCCCGGAGGGAGAGCTACCGATGTTTCACAAAAGTGGGCACCGCCTTGTCTACGATCAGTGGCGCCAGCGAATCGAATTTTTCGCGACCTACCCCGAGGCTCCAGGTCGCCGTTAGTCGTCGTGCGGCCGCCCTCAAATGCCGCGAACGATCAGCCAGGTATCGCCCTCAACTAGCAACTCGAATTCCGCGAAATCTTGCGCCCGAGAGTATTGTGGCTGGGGACGCACGGAGCCATCGACATCGAGGAAGGGCTTGAGGCGGTAGCTCGCGTCGATCCACACTCGTACCACCGCCCGATCTCCATGAACAGATGCATCGAGATACTCCATGGTGAAACGAACCGAATCGAGTTGATCCATCCGTCGGCGCAACAACGGTCCCAGTTCGTCGTATCCCAGGTCGTCGCTGGGGTCGTCCGTGCCCGCCTCGTCATGGTACGTGACATGAGCCGTGGACAGCACCGCAGCCGCGTCCTTTCTCACGAAACCAGTCCGATAACGTTCGAGCACTTCGAGAATCGAACGAAACTCTGGCGTGTCCGGAATTTCCGTCCCCGGTATGGTCGGCGACGAGGAGCAACCCGACGAAAAAGAGCCGACCGTGAGCGCGAAGACGACGGCAAGAGCGGTGAGCGAACGGCGAAGCATGGGTATGGGCAACGGCGACGGGTTGGTATGCCCGCCCCTTTTTGAGGCAGACCCCTGCGAAATGCAAGCGCGCGTCCACGACGGTCGGACAGAAACCAGAATCATTTCCACAGGTTCGCGCTTTGTGGAGGCTCCGCCACCCGCAAACATACTGACAAAATGGCAGCCCAAGGCCCGTGAATGGACATCACGCGCGTTCGGGTGTGCATTGCGCGCGCCACTACCGTGGCTGCCGCGACAAGCGCGATTCCACTCGCGTATCCACCCCGGCGATCCCGGGCACGGGTATATGATGGGACGCGATGACGGCCGAAGCTCGCCTGCACCCCCGCCAACGTGTCGAAGCTATTGCCGATGTTATCGGCAGTGAAGTCGTGCTCGCCCGCCCGTTATCGAATATCAGCTTGGGTGGCTGCCGCCTGGAAGGACCCGCCTCCGAGAATGCGAACACCGAGGTGCAGATGGTGCTCAGCTTCCCGGCGCTGGCGGCCAACCTCCCCGTGATGGGAATCGTCGTACGGGCGACAGATGATCATATGGCGATTCGTTTCTGTCATCTCAGCGACGAACAAAAATGGGCGCTACGCAAGCACCTCAAGGACGCCCAAGCGAAAACGGGCTAAATGCCGTCGCTCTCGCCCGAGCAAGCGACTCGCGTTGAACGAGCGGCTCCCAGAGTCAAACAGATCGCGCACGCGGTACATCGTTCGCTCTGGCATATTCCACTCGAAGAACTACGCAGCGCCGGGTACGAAGGACTCGTTCACGCCGCGTTGCGCTACGATCCCGACTCGGGCGTCCCCTTTGCTGCATTCGCCTACTATCGAATCCGCGGGGCGATGATCGACTACGGCCGGCGTTCGACGCCGGGCTCACGCAGCGTGGCCCGAGCTCAGCGAAGTCTGGCGGCTCAGCAGTCGATTTTGGAAGAGGCGCAGGAGCTCCACTCGGATCAGCACCTGACCCTGCGTGACCGCGTCGCCCAGGCACGCCAGGTCGTCGCCCGAGCGACGGCCGTCGCGCTTTTGGCCCGCACGACGGATGCCGACCCCGAAACCACCGCGGCTCGAGACGAGGACCCAGAGTCGTCCGTCATCAGCACGGAAACACGGCACAGACTGCATACCGCGGTGGCGGCCATGGACTCCGTCGAACAGGATATGATCCACGCCATCTACGTGGATGGAAAAAACATGCACGAATACGCTCGTGAACTCGGCGTGAACGCCAGCACCGTGTCACGCCGCCACGCCCGGATCGTGGCCAAGCTCGCCCTCCGCTTGGGAGAACGCTGAGCTCGGAATCGTGCGTCGCCTCTGTTCTCTCGCCTTTCCGACCGGCTCCGCAGTTGACCCGGTCACCGCCACTTGCCAACCTGACTCGCGTGCGTGGTCCCTTTCTTCGATTTCTGATCGTGGCGGTCGCTACCGGGATGCCGGCGTCGGGTTGCTCGATTTCCGACGGCTCGAGTCACGAAATCTCGGCACGCGAAGGGTTCGGGCGCCAGCGTTCTCGCGCGGACAAGCGGAGCCTCTTTGGGGATCCAACACTCGTCCCCACCCGTGAAGGCGAACGGATGCGGCGTGAGATCGCGTACGCTGGTGAATTGGAGGCCACCATCGCCGCGCTCCCCAGCGTCGCGCAAGCGCGGGTCAACGTGCGCTCCGCCGCGGACAACGCTCCGCATATCACGGTGGTCGCCCACACCCACCATCGCCTCGATGCCTCGACGCTTGCGAAGCTCAAGGGCACGATCAACGGACTCGGCGTCAGCATCGTACCCCGCGCCACGCCCCAGAATTTTGTGATCGCATTGGCCACGCCAGTCCTCGTCCCGCACGGGCCGCGGCTCGCCTGGCCCCTCGCCCTCGCGCTGTTGGGACTTGGCGTGAGCTTGGGGGTTGCCGCGGAACGAATCCGTGGGCGCAGTTGGGCCAACCTGGGCATGCCCCGTCCAAAATGACACCCATCGCTACGGCCTCGCCCATTTTGCGTCGTCAAGACCGACGCCCCGCCAGCCGATGTGCCCTCTTGAGACCTGTCTATGGAAAGCTCGGCCAAGACAAAGGGCAGCGCCCGTTTCCTCATTCGGATCAGCGATCTACCGACGCTGCCCAACACGCTGATGGAAATCCTCAAGATCGCCAACGAACCGACCGCGTCGTTGGCCGAGATCGAGGCTGTCGTCAAGAAGGATCAGTCGCTCACGGCACGGGTGCTGCAGGTCGCCAACTCTGCTTTCTACGGCTCTCGCACATTGGGAAGCCTGGGGCAAAGCATGAAGATGCTCGGGCTACGCCAGATCCAAAACGTTGCGGCGTCCATGGCCGTCGCGCCCCAATTCGACACGAAAGGGAGCGAACTCATCGATGGCGTGCAGCTGTGGTCGCACGCCCTGGCCTGCGCCGGATGGTGCCAGCATCTGGCCAAAGAGCTCAAGGTATTCCAGACCGACCACCTGTTCACCGCGGGCCTGATGCACGATATCGGGATCACGGTGCTCGCCAGGCTCGCCCTCGAGCGTGAAGACGAAGTACTACGCGCGGTCAGGGATCAAGAACTGTCGCTGGTGGAGACTGAAGAGCAAATACTCGGGATCAATCACGCGAGATTGGGCGCCCTGTTGTGCGCCAAATGGCAACTTCCGCCACACCTCACCCGTCTGATCGCCGCGCACCACAATATTGAACTCCCCGAAGAGACCGACGCCCAGATCCTCATATTGGCCGACCACCTCACCGAAAGGCTCGCCATGGGCGAGTTCTCGTGGACGAAGCCCGGCTCGATTCCCGATGGCCTGCTCGATGCGCTACGGATCTCTCCCGAGCGCCTCGAGGAGATCGTCGAGACGACGACGCCTCACGTCGAAGCGATGGTTGCCAGTATCGCGGACTGCTCCACGTCCTAAACCCTGGGGTGCTGCTCGCGCAGTTTTCTGGGGCTACAGTGGAAGGCCCAGCCCATGTGGCGACGCAATACCTGTGGCCGACATCATCAACCTCAACCGTTTCCGCAAGCGCAAGCTCCGAGACGAGAAGACCGCGCGAGCGGAGACGAATCGCAACCGTGACGGCCGTACGAGGTCCCAGCGATGTCAGGAGGCCAGCACAAAACAGCTGGAGCGAGACCGCCACGATGGGCACCGTCGCTACCCGGACGATGGGCCTATCCGCGGTTCCGCGGGCCGCGATGCCTCGCGCGCGCTGCCACTCAAAGGCCAACGCGAGTCTGTCCCGGATCCAGCCCAGCCCGACGCCGCCGAGCCCGAGCCCGCCGAGCCCGAGCCCGCCGACTAGGATCTCGCGGCAACCCCACAAGAACACCGACCGCCGGGAGACTGCGCCTAGTCCCCGGCGATCAGCGGCGCATACACGCTCGCACAAAACGGCATGGTGCACGCGACATCGAGGCGCACCCGCCACGCACCGGGCACATCTCGCTAGAGATGTGCCCAAGACAGCGCGGCGAACCACCCCGGAGTAGGCCGAGGACGTAGCGAGGCGCGAAATGTTGCCGCGGCGGCGGCAACCACGAAACGAACGAGCGACCCGCGCGAACATGGGTCGTAGTGGCCTACGTCATGCTCGAGTTCAGAGGGACTTCGTATCCCGCTCGCTCCCCTCACCCACTCCAGACTCGAATGAGGCGCTTTGGTCGATCATGCTTCGCACGCGACGAGCGAGTTCGTGGGGCAAAAAAGGTTTGCATAACAAGGTTGAATTCCCCGCTCCACCGAGCTCGTCCGGGTAGCGATCGGCGTAGCCAGAGATATACAGTGTCGGGAGGTCGGTGCGACTCTCGCGGAGGCGGCGAGCCAACTCGGCTCCGCCCAAGTGCGGCATCACGATGTCGGTAATGAGCAACGCGAAGTCACCCAGTTCCCCGTTGTCGCACATCGACAGGGCCTCGCTACCGTTGCTCGCGGATCGCACCTCGTAGCCGAGCCGTTCCAAGGTGCGCACGATAATCGAACGCACGACCGGCTCGTCCTCGACCACAAGCAGGCGCTCATCTCCGCCGACGTTTAGGTTGTCCCGGCAAGCAACAGCGTCTGCGAAGATGTTCTTTCCACTCAGCTCGCCCACGACACGTGGCAAGTGCACTTCAAACCGCGATCCACGTCCGAGCTCGCTGTGGACCACCATGTGGCCCTTCGCCTGCGCAACGATTCCGTAGCAGCTCGACAACCCCAAGCCGGTCCCTCGATCGGGCGATTTCGTGGTGAAGAACGGCTCGAATACTCGCGCCTGCACATCCGCTGACATGCCCAACCCCGTATCTTCGACAGTCAATACGACGTGCTCGGTCGGCAGGTCACCACTGCTCACACTGCTCACGCTGCCCTTGCCGGTCCTGAAGGTGAGTTTTCCGCCTTCCGCCATCGCATCCCGGGCGTTGATAGCAAGATTCACAACGACTTGCTCGAGATGCCCCGGGTCGATACGTATCAGCCACGGCTCCGGATCGAGTAAGAAGACCAGCTCCACGTCCTCACCCACGAGACGTCGTAGCATCCGGCTCGCGCCGCGCACGATCTCGTTGATATCCGTGACACAAGGCTGGGACGGATGTCGTCGAGACACGGTGAGGAGCTTGCGTGTCAAGTGGCTTGCGCGTTCCGCCGCGGCCTCAATATCGGCCAACTCCGTGCCGACCTTTCCGTCACGACCCGTGAGCAACGCCAAAGATTCCGTGCAGCCCATGATCACCATGAGAAGATTGTTGAAATCGTGGGCGAGACCCCCCGCGAAACGGCCGATCGCCTCCATCTTCTGAGCCTCGATAAGCTGGACTTGGGTCTGACGCAGCTCATCGAGTGTTTTGACCAGTCGGTCGCGGGCCTCCTCCAAAACGTCGGCTCGGGCGCGATCCTGTTTGGCGCTGGCCGCCTTCAGCAGGAGCGTCCGCAGCTCGGTCAGATCCCGTGCAACCCAAACAAAACCGCAACCCGCATCCTCGGGCAGCATCGCGCCTGTCACGAGCACGGACACGATCCGGCCATCGGCGACCTTGCACTGGGTCTCTGTCTCCGAGCATGATCCGACCGCGCGCACATCGGCTAGGAAACGCTTTGCAGCGCTCCGATCGGCATAGAGCATATCGAGGGGAACTCCTCGCAAACGCTGCTCGCTATAACCTGTCAACTCGCACAACGCAGGGTTACAACGCAAGACGACGCCGTCCTCGCCAAGAACCGCCAACGGGTTCGTGAGCGCTCGAAATACGTGGTTCGTTTCTCGACGGAGACGCGCTTGCTCCCCCACTTCATAGCGAAGCTCCTCCACGAGTATGTTGATCCCAGTGGCGACCGCGTCGAGTTCGTCTTGCTCTTCGGTGACTCGCATCAACAAGGTTCGCTCGCCACCGAGGACGGCAAGCAAGGAGCGCTCCATCTCCCGCAGGCGTCCCACCAACCCGCTATCCATCTGTGGCCCACCCGTCTTCAAGCCAGGTCGTCGCGGGGCCCTCCGCGGTAAACAACCGCGTCGGATAGGGTGGCCGCATCGCTATGACGCATGCATTCCCGAGCATTCTAGCCACTGGAGTGGCCACGAGGATTCCGAGTTTGAGTGTCGTCGCCAGCGTTGCCGCGGAACGAGCGTGCCGGCGCACGGAAGGGTCGGTGCGATGCGGAGCGCTGATGTCGGTCGGAATCGGACGCCGCCATGGCGGATCGGAGAACGAGGCAATGATGGCGTTGATCTCGAGCGAACTCTCTAGATCCATATCTACATTCGCCTTGATCACGCAGCACACAACGCCCGTCGTGCGAAGCCACAGATACGCCGCACGTGTTTCGATGGCTCCGTCCGCGAGCGCCAACACGGGTTCGCAGGCTGCCATACACGCCACTTTGGCGCGAGGGCGCCGAAAAGGAAAGCGACTGAACCTGTGGAGGAGGCCGCGCAATCGCGCATCCCCCGTCTGCGGATCCCCGAGTTCTACCCGTTCTACCCGTTCTACCCGTTCTACCCGTTCTACCCGTTCTTCCCGTTCTACCCGTTCTTCCCGTTCTGCCCGTTCTGCCCGTTCTTCCCGTTCACTGGCACCGACGGACGCTGACCGGCCGGTGGGCCGGTGGGTGGCCCGCTCCCCTGGCCGGCTCCAGCATCCCGGTGTTCGCTAGACAATTCAGGTTCCCGTGCCGCCAAGTTCGCACTAGACTGCTATCTGATGACGAGCGATCTTGAGCTACTGGAGCGTTGGCGCGCGGGGGACCCATCGGCCGGTACCATTCTCTTCGACCGGCACTTTCGCACCGTCTACCGATTCTTCGCCCACAAGGCCCGGGAAGCGGTGGATGACCTCGTTCAGCAGACATTTTTGGCGTGCGTCGAGAGCAGAGACCGTTTTCGCGCGGATGCGTCCTTTCGCGCGTTCGTGCTCGGAATCGCGCGAAACATCCTGCTCCGCTACTACACCAAGCAACACAAAGAGCGAGAACGCATCAACACGGCCACGGCCAGCGTACACGACCTGGCATCACCCTCTCCCTCCAGTGTGGTCGCCCAAAAAGACGAAGAACGAGTGTTGCTGGAAGGCCTACGTCGGATACCGCTCAACTACCAAATCGCCCTCGAGCTGTACCACTTCGAGGGGATGCGAGGGCGCGAACTCGCGGAAGTCCTCAATATACCCGAGCCTACCGTGCGAAGCCGACTACGCCGTGGCGCGATCCGTCTCCGCGAACAGTTCGAACAACTCGAACAAGCGGATCACGCACTACAATCCACAGTTACCGATCTTGCAAGCTGGGCCGAATCACTGCGCCAGCTTGCACTCGGCGACGACAACGACGACGACGACGACGACGACGACGACAACGACAACGACAACGACGACACCTGAGTCGGCTGTTCTCCTACATCCCCACGAGAGCGCACTGCGCACCCAAGGCGCCAGGACAATCGGCAGTCTCAGCCGAACAAGACGCCACAAACCATGCGGCCCGTGCGACCCATGCTCAGCAAGCTAGCCTCGGTATTCTTTGCGCTCGCCGGCGCCTGCGCCCATGCCCGCGCGCAACCCCTCGACCCCGACGCCGCGACACGACGGTATACCGTGCAATTCGACGGTCGCCCGGTCGGAGAGCAGCTTGTGGCGGATATGGACCCGAGGACAATCCGCGTACGATACGCGTACGCCGATCGAGGCCAGGGCCCAACCCTCGATTCGAGCCTGGCGCTAGACCAGCACGATCTCCCAGTATGGATCGAGACCATCGGCACCAGCTATCGCCAACAACCGGTTGGCGAGCGCTTCGTACGCACACGACGAGACATCACCTGGAGCAATCGCGGAGAGCGAGGCAGCCGCCGCACACGACGGCCGGGTTTCTACCTGAGCATGGACGCGGTCCCCGAAGAGATGGCTATTTTGGCCCGAGCCCTACTCGCCGCCCCGAATCACCAACTCGCGCTATTCCCCGAGGGCCGTGCAAACCTCGTCAAAGGACCATCCGTCCAACTCCGACAAGGGCAAGTATCCCTGCGGATTCACCACCACAGCATCACCGGCATCGACCTCACACCTACCGAGGTCTGGCTCGACGATCAAGGCCAGTTGTTTGCCATCGTGACCGACTCGCTCACAACAGTGGCGAAGCACTGGGAACAACATGTCCCGCGACTCGCCGCACTTCAGAGGGAGATACGCCGCAGGCGCGAGCGGGCTTGGGCACAACAGCTTGCGAATCGCAGCGATGCGCCCGTCGCCTTTCGCGGGGTCAACCTCTTCGACTCCGCCACCGGCGAGACCTGGCCGAATCATACGGTCGGCATCCGCGGCAACCGAATCTCCGTAGTCGGGCCCGATTCTGAGGTCCGGCTCGGCGACGGTACGCGAGTGATCGATGCGAGGGGTAAGACCCTCATTCCAGGACTATGGGACATGCATACCCACGTGCGAGCGGGCGACGGGCCCCTGCATATCGCCGCTGGCGTCACGTCGGTGCGTGACCTCGGGAACAAGATCGATGTCCTCGCCGAACGGCAGAAGGCCTTCGATGGCGGCACCGCCATCGGACCACGTATCGTTGCGACTGGGAGCATCGACGGTCCGGGACCCTATGCCGCGCCCACAGATATGCTCGTCGATACGCTGGCAAGCGCTCATGCAGCCATCGACCGCTACGCAGCAGCCGGCTACGGGCAGATCAAGGTCTACAGTTCGATCACCCCGCAACTCGTGGCCCCCATCGCTACCTACGCCCACACCAAGGGCATGCTCGTCAGCGGACATGTTCCAGCCTTCATGAGCGCGGAACGGGCCGTCACAGATGGTTTCGACGAACTACAACACCTCGACTACCTATTTCTCAATTTCCTCGCCCAAGACCAGCCGAAACTCGATACCCGTACCCCCCTCCGATTCAAGACCGTAGCCTACGGCGCGGCAGGACTTGAGCTCAGAGATCCCGAAGTGATGGGTTTCGTGAGGATGCTCGCTGACCTGGACATCGTCGTGGACCCAACGGTAACCATCTTCGAGTCCATGTTCACCGATCGCGCACGGCGGATTTCCGCCGTCTACGCCCGCGTGGCCACCCGCCTCCCCTCCCAGGTTCGACGACGTTACCTCGGCGGCGGTCTGCGGCTGCCCAAGGGACGCAAGGCAAGACATGAAGCCGACCGGGTTTTCCGCAACTCGTACCGCAAACTACTCGACATGGTGGCGCTGCTCCACCACGAAGGCGTCCCCCTGGTGGCAGGAACCGACGCTCTCGCAGGATTCACGCTACATCGTGAGCTCGAAAACTACGTGGCAGCAGGAATCCCTGCAGCCGATGTACTGCGCATCGCCACACTCGGTGCCGCGACCGTGGCCGGCGTCGACCATGAACTAGGGTCGATCGAAACCGGAAAATTGGCGGATCTGGTTTTGATCGATGGCGACCCCACAGAAAGCATTTCGGAGATTCGTAAGGTGTTGATCACCGTCCGTGACGGAACCATCTACCACAGCGAGCATCTCTACGCCGCTATGGGCCTATCCCCCCTCTAGCTCGGGTCTCCTCTCTCTCTCGCTCTCGCTGAACTTCCGGGACCACAGCTGGTGCCGTGCGGATCGACCGGCAACGATTCGCCGTTGCCGGTCGATCCGAGCGCATGCTATCCCTTCGGATGTGCCAGCTACGGCAGATGACAAGACTCCCGAGGGCTCTCCCAGCCCTCGCAAAATCTCGATCATCGTGCCTACGTTCCGAGAGGTAGAAAGCCTGCCGGCGCTGATCGATCGCTTCACGATGCTCCGCGCGACATCCGGCCTGGATCTCGAGGTATGGTTCATGGATGACGACAGCCGAGATGGCTCCGAAGCGCTCGTGGCCGCGCGTGGAGAAGACTGGGTCCACTTTGTCCTACGCCCTGAAGATCGCGGGCTCAGTCAGGCGGTCGTCGATGGCATGAATCGGGCCACCGGGAGCATCGTCATCTGCATGGACGCCGATCTCAGTCATCCTCCCGAGGTGATCCCACAGATGCTCGCGGAGCTCGACGCGGGTGCGGACTTTGTCCTGGGTTCCAGGTACATCCACGGAGGGACGACAGCAGACGACTGGGGACCGCTCAGATGGGTCAACAGTCGCATCGCCACGCTTTTGGCACGCCCATTCACATCGGTACGCGATCCCATGAGCGGATATTTTGCACTGCGCCGCGGCACCTTCAACACCGCACAGGAGCTGAGCCCAATAGGCTACAAGATTGGGCTTGAGCTGATCGTAAAATGCCGTTGTCGCAAGGTAGTGGAGATCCCGATCCATTTTTCCGATCGGGAATTCGGCGAGAGCAAGCTTACGATCACCCAACAGCTGCTCTATATCCGTCACCTCCGACGTCTGGCGATGTTCAAGTACGGTTCGTGGTCCCACCTCATGCAGTTTCTTGCGGTGGGTGCATTGGGAACGGTGGTCAACCTCGCCGCACTCACGGCCTTGTTGGAGACGCGACTCGCGGAACCCGCCGCCGTCGCCACCGCCATCTTCATAGCCATGTGCTTCAACTTTGTGCTGAACCGTCGTTTTAGCTTCTCCTACGCCCGACACGGGCCATGGTTTCCACAGTTCCTCAGCTTCTTGCTGGCTTGCTCCCTCGGCGCCGGACTCAACTTGGGGATCACCGTGGTCGTTTTGGCAGAATATCCCGGCACGCCAACACAACTGGCGGCGCTACTGGGCATCGCGGGAGGCACGGCAGTCAACTTTTTGATCAACCGCTACCTGGTATTCAGGGCCACCCACATTCGCGTGGCCAAGCCCCCCTCCACAACCGCAGCGCCGAATCGACCGCCCGACGGCTAGCTTGGTGCGAGGCTGTGGATGCTGCGCCGCATCCACTTCGAACGAGACATTTCGGTGAATTGCCGTTTTCCGTCCGCGCCGGCTAGTTTTCTCGCGCTTCAGCAACCCTTTCTGGCCTCCAACTTTGTCGGCGAAAGTGAGCCGAGTCCCGTGCGAGTTCCTCCATGTAGTCGCGCACCTGATCCTGCAGCGCGATGGGGAGCTCACCAAAATCCCGGATGAAACGCGGCGGCACGGAGCGAAAGGACACGCTCACCCGGCGAAGCTCGAAGTTCGGTATTTCCACCCTCATCACGGGATCGCGTCCCGTACGTACGCGGCTCACGCGATGATACAGGCGGTCTTTGTAGTCCGGGCCACTGAGCACGGTTACCGAACCATGACGCGTCCAAACCCCGAGTTCGGGCTCCTTGGGATGTGCGGGATCTAGGAACTCTAGGAGTCCGGGCTGGCCGACGCTGAACATGACGACGGGGCCTGGTTCACGGTCACGATGCATCCGCAGACGCGCGTAATCGACGGGCGTCCCGAGTCCAACCTCGCGGCCGTAGTAATTGATAAGACAGGTATTAGGCAGTTCCACAGGCCGCCCATCGCCATTTTCGCAATGATTCGCCTCCAGAATGGGCCGAAGCCGCTCGAGCACATCTTGCATCACCGCGGGGAAAGCCTCGGCACGCACACAGCGATTCTCCCGGTGATCGGGCTCGGCGTAGTACCCGAGACAGGCGAACTGCCAAGCTCCCAGCCAATACACAGGTCGCGTGAGGCGACGACCGTGATCGACTGCTCGTGCCGCCTGCCCATCTCGATGCCGCTGTTCCCAAAGTGGCCGAATCGCGGCAAAATAGGCGATCAGCCCCTCCAACTCACGCGGTTCGATGAAACGCGGGAGATAGGTGAAACCGGCTCGATGGACCGGCCGACGGCCGTTCTCGGGCTCAAGCACGCGCAACTGATACCACGCGATTCCGGTGGAGATGCCGCGCGCGGCGCTATCCTACTCGCTTACCCAAGCTCGCCATCGGCTAGCCCCCGAGACTACAGAATTTATGGGTCGAAAGGTAAATCGCATCGCATCGCTGATCATCTGAAAGCGCACAGCTCAGAAAGCACAGATGAGGGCGCGCGCGGATCAACGCGCGCGCAGATCAACGCGTGCGCAGATCAGAAAGCGCGTGGAGCTCCCGAGCGTACTCCCGGGCCACGCGATCCCATGCGAATTTTTCACGCACGTAGGCCGCCGCGGTGCGTGAACGCTGCGCCAGTGCTTCTCTATCGGCCAGGATCTCAGTGATAGCCTGCGCGAAAGCGTCCGCGTCTCGTGCGGGTACCAGCTGACCGTTTTGATCCTGGCAGATCACGTCTGCGATGCCCTCAAGATCGGACGCCACGCTAAACAACCCCGACAAGCCTGCCTCCAGCATGACCACCCCGAAGCCCTCCATATCGTTCGCCACCGGCACGTTCGGCATCACGAAAAGATCCCCGCGACGATAAACCTCCGCAAGTGCTGCCTCGGAAACTCGTCCGAGCAACTGCACTCGATCCGACAATCCCCGACGCTCCACCGCCGCCGAGATGCTTGGCCGGGCGGGCCCCTCACCCACGACCCAATACTGCGTATTGTCCGGCAACTTCGGCATCACGTAGTCGACGAACCACGCAAAGCCCTTGCGTTCTACGAGACGCCCGACGCTCACCAGGACCGGTGCGGAGGGGGGTGCCTCGTGGCGCGTTAGGTGCTCGGGGGCCGCCTTGTCCGTGCCGAATCGATCGAGGTCGATGCCATTGGGCAGAACGTGAACCTTCGACTGGGGAACACCAAGATGCACGAGCGTCCGACCGGTGGCACGACTGACCGGAAACAAGCGGTCCACATGTCCGAGTGCGCGACGGAGCAACCACTGGTACGCAACATTATCGGCCGTCACATCCAGCCCGTGGGCGATGGCAGCCACAGAGGCGCCCGACGCCCGCACTCGCCGCCCATTGAACCCCAGCGGGAAGATACTCGTCACCGAACTGAAGAGCACGACGTCGATACGCTCCCGACGAACACGTTCGGGAAGCCGGGCCAACAACGCGAGCTCGAGTTGGACGGTATGAACCGCAGCGAGTGCCCCGCGGCCACGACAGGCCCACAACCGTAAATCGATGTCTGGAAGTTCCGCGAGGTAACGTGAGAGATCCACGGCTACGCGTTGCATCCCACCGATATTCGCCAAGGGCTTGTCGGCTGGGGGAAAAGTATGCGAGACGAAAAGAACTCGAACCATTCGGCGATCGCCCAGGCTAGCGGACCGCGTTCACGGCTGCGACGAAGGCCCGGCCGCGCTCGCCGAAGTTCGCATACATATCCCAACTCGCGCACGCTGGGGAAAGCACCACTGCGTCTCCCGGCCGTGCAATCTCACGCGCCATCGCAACCGCCTGGTCCATACTGACGGCCATACGCGTCGGTACGACACCCGCAGCCATCTCCAGCAACAAATTCGCCGACTCCCCCAGAACAACCAAACCACGTCCGCGCTGATCGAGCAGGGCATGTAGCGGTGACAGGTCTTCGCCTTTCGCTCGACCCCCAGCAATCAACACAAATTGGCGCTCAAAGCCGCCGAGACTGGCGAGGACGCTCGCCACGTTGGTGGCCTTCGAATCGTTGTAATAGGCAATATCGTCAACCGTCGCCACATGGCTCATGCGATGGGGCAAGCCCTCGAACGTGGCCAACTGACGACAACATTCGCTCCACGACAATTCGAGATGACGCGCCGCAGCCAGTGCAAACAGAGCGTTCTTCGCATTGTGCCGACCCGCGAGTCGCAAAACTCCGCGCGCCACCGACTCTTCGTCATTCAACACCAGTCGCCCCGACGCCGCCTCGAAACGAGGCGGCACCTCGCCGTCCACAAGCACCAGTTTTCCACGGGGAACCGCGGTGCGCAAATGATGCGTCCAACTGTCATCGCTATCGAGGAGCGCCAAGCCCCCCGGCTCGAGCCCTCGAAATACCCTCCCCTTCGTATCTGCGTAGGCCCGCATGGACGGATAACGGTCAATATGGTCCAAGCTGATATTGAGCACCATCGCCACGCGCGTCGGGTGTTGACTCAGCGTCTCAAGCTGGTAGCTCGAACACTCGAGCACAAAAAAGCGAGGCGTGGGCGCCTTGCCAAGATGCACTGCCACGACGCGATCGCACAGGGCCGGGCCCAGATTTCCGCCTACAAACACTTCTTCGCCCTGCGCGGCGAGGAGGTGGCCCAGCATCGAGGTCACGGTGCTCTTGCCATTGGTCCCTGTAATCAACACGGTCTCCGCAGCGGGCCAAGCCCGCCGCAGCACCCAGAGACCCAAACTAAGTTCGCCATGCACGTCCGCGCGCGGACATCGTTCGGCCTTTTGGCGCAGGATCTCGCCGGGGTCCAGCCCCGGACTGAGCACCAGAAGATCGATACCCTCAAAAGCGGCTGCCGGCACCTGATCCTCGCCAAGAAAAAATTCCACGCCCACCGGGAAGTTTGAAACACTCGAGGATCGGTCGTAGCCTCGCACCGCGCAACCGTGGTGCAGCAGCAGGCGAGCCGCGGCCCGACCACTCGCTCCCAAACCGATCACCAGCGCCTTCTTCCAGGGGATCACACCCACACCACCCACTAACGCAACTTGAGGGTCGCCAGCGCAACCAGAGCCAGGGTAAAACTCACAATCCAGAATCGGACGATTATCTTGGGTTCTGCCCAGCCCTTCAGTTCGAAGTGATGATGGATAGGTGCCATCTTGAACACCCTCTTCCCTGTGAGTCGGAAACTCGCTACCTGCACGATCACGCTGATGGTCTCGAGCACGAAAACGCCGCCAACGATGGCCAACGTGAACTCATTTTTTGACGCCACAGCCAAGAAGCCGAGCCCCGCGCCCAGCGGAAGCGAGCCCACGTCGCCCATGAATACGCTCGCGGGGTAGGTGTTGTACCAGAGGAAACCAATACCCGCGCCGCAGATTGCCCCGCAGTAGAGGGCCAGCTCCCCCACGCCGGGGATATGCGGAATGTTGAGATACCGAGCGACATCAAAGCCGGCGATCATCGTTCCAGCCGCGTACGTCAGCACCAAGAAGGTCCCTGCCGAGATGATCACCGGCCCGATAGCGAGTCCATCGAGTCCGTCGGTCAGGTTCACGCCGTGCGACGCGCCTAGGATCACGAAGATAGCGAAGGCCATGTATAGCCACGGCGAAAGGACGAAGTCACTCGTGTAGAAATTGGTGAAGGGCAACGCCAACTTGTAGCGGACCGAGTCGGGCACCATGCCCGACTCGTAGAGGTGGTAGACAACGCCCCCAGCGATCACGACCTGTCCAAGTAGCTTCAGGCGGCCCGACAGGCCGCGAGTGTTGTTTTTCCGGATCTTGAGAAAGTCGTCGACAAAACCGATCACGCCATTGCCGACTGTGATGAGCGTCGCAAGCAACACAAAGGGATTGCGCATGTCAGACCACATCACCGTGGGGATCACGACAGCGAAGATGATCAGACTGCCGCCCATCGTTGGCGTGCCGCGCTTGGCCAGATGGGATTTCGGCCCGTCATCGCGCACGACCTGGCCGAGCTGCACGCGCTCGAGCGTGCGGATGAACCACGGATACAAGAAGAGCGACACCAGCAACGCCGTCAGCGTCGCCAACAGAATGCGCGTCGACGTGTAACGCAACACGTTGAGGCCCGACAGCCAGTCGGCCTCACCTCGCAGGCTGTATAGGAACTGGTAGAGCAAGCGGACTAGCGAGACGGCGCGCGACGCGGCGCGACCGGAGCCGAGCATACACCGGGCAGCCATGTACCGCAGCGTCGACGCGGCTCGAACGGGTCCGGGCCCGCCATGAACACGACCTTACCCGCGCCCCCGCGGCAGCCAAGCCAACCACACAGACGGAACCCGTTCGACGCCCAACTGGGCCGCGGAGCCGGGAACGTTCGATGGCTGGCGCGGCAGGGCTTGGAGGCACAAACCCACTTGTTCGGGGCTCCGACGGCCCTTGCGGCCGTTGCAGGGAACGCAAGCCGCGACAATGTTGCTCCATTCCATTCGACCGCCGCGCGAGCGCGGGACGACGTGGTCCAACGTCAGTTCACGTTCCGCGAATCGCCTACCGCAGTACTGGCAGGTGAAGCGATCGCGCAAATAGACGTTGCGACGGGAGAAGCGCACGACGCGTGGTCCCACGCGGGTGTGGTGCAACAGGCGCACGACCGCGGGGACCGGGTAGCTGCTCGATACGGTTCGGATTTCGACATCGTGATCGCTCACGACCTCAACCCTACCGAGAAAGTTCATACACACGGCCCGCCGCCAGGAGATCACCTTGATCGGCTGGTATCCCAGGTTGAGCAAGAGCGTGGGGAGTGCGCAGTCCATGACGATGGCGCCAATCTCGCAAGCCTAGCATGCGGGTCTCGCTGCGCCCGCGACCGGGCCCCACGCCTGCACCCCGGCTGCGAGAGCCCGTGCCTCCACCCCGTCGCTTCATACGACGCTGACCGGGCGCAGAAGAGCCTGCCCTGTTTTTTTTTGGTACGCCTCGCAGATGCGCTGGACCCCGGATGAACTGGCCCTGGCCGCCGGCGGGCGCCTGCGCCAACGCGGCCCTCGTCCTATCTCCGGTGTGTTCATCGACACCCGAGCGCCGCAACGCGGTGCCGTCTTCGTGCCGATCGTGGCCCAAAGGAACGGTCACGACTTCATCGAAGCTGCCATCGCTGGAGGTGCACACGCCGTGTTGCAGCAGATCGGTCGAGCGATCCCGTCAGGTTCCGTTTCGGTGGTCGAAGTAGACGATACCCTAGCCGCCCTCACGCGCCTCGCTCAACATGCCCGAAACGCGATCTCAGGACCTGTGGTCGCGATCACCGGCAGCAACGGCAAGACGAGTACCCGTGCTCTGACCGCGGCCGCCTTGGCGACGCGCTACCGGCCACTGTTGTGTACACGAGGCAACCTCAACAACCATCTTGGCGTTCCCTTGACCTTGCTGGGCTCACCGCACGATCCGGCCGCCGCAGTGATCGAACTGGGTATGAGTGCCCCAGGCGAAAATGCGCACCTCGCGAAAATCGTACGACCCCACGCCGCCATCATCACTTCACTTGCGCTTGAGCACCTCGAGTCCATGGGCTCGTTCCAAGCGATCGTGGACGCCGAGGCGGAGGTTATTCCGCACCTTCAGCCCGGCGGGGCGATCATCGTCCCCGAGAACGAGCCTGCACTGCTCCCCCACCTCCAACGCGCATCGACTGCACGTATCCTTCGCTTCGGTTCCACATCCCAAGCGGATATCCGTATCCGCAATGTGGTGGTCGGCCCGCGCACGATCGCGGAACTCGAACTTCCTGGTCACAAGACCGTCCAGATCTCCCTCGACATGTTCGGGTCCTACCACGCACTCAACGCAGCGGCCGCCATGTGCGCCGCACTGCATTTTGGACTCGACCCGCAAAACGTCGCCGAGGCTCTATCCCGCGTCAAGGTTGTGGGGGACAGGGGACGCTGGATCAACTGTGGCGAGCATGCCCTCATCGCCGATTGCTACAACGCCAATCCAGGTTCCATGCGCGCCGCCTTATCGAGCCTCGGCGCGCTTCGAAACCACCGACCCGGTCCCCTGATCGCCGTACTCGGCGACATGCTGGAGCTCGGATCACAGGAGGCATCACTCCACAGAGACCTGGGCCACCACATTGCCGACCTCGGGCTCGATGCCCTCATCACCGTGGGGCCACGCGCAAAATGCATAGGTGAGGCGGCTCGAGACGGGGGCATTTTGGCCGCGCACTTCCACAAGGCAGACGCGGAGGCGGCTGCATGGCTGGCGAAACTTGTCGTCGACGGACCCGGCGCAACGCTACTGTTCAAAGCAAGCCGAGCGATCGCGCTCGAGCAGCTCGTCCAAACGCTGGTTTCGGTGCTCTCCCCCGCCACGGCCCCGGTCAAACAGGGCGACTAGCGTGGCCACAGCGCAGCGCCGCTCGTGCCTCGGCACGATCATCGAACTCCAGCTTAGAGGCCCCCACGAGCTGGTACGTCTCGTGGCCCTTTCCCGCGACGATGACGGTATCGCCAGGCCTCGCACCCCCGATGGCCAGCCGAATCGCCAGCCGGCGATCTACCTCGCGGGTCACCGCGCCGACGGGAACCGACGACAGCATCTCGTCGAGAATCCGATCTGGATCTTCGCTTCGCGGATTGTCGGAAGTCGCCACCAGACGATCCGCGAGCGTCGAAGCGATCTCGCCCATCGTTGCCCGCTTGGCACGATCCCGATCCCCACCACAGCCGAGCACCACAATCAGCCGACCCGACGTCATCGGCCGCACGGCTTGGATCACGCGTCGCACGGCATCGGGGGTATGGGCGTAGTCAACAAGAACGGTCGGGCCCACGATCCCCTCCACACAGACCCGCTCCATGCGACCGGGAGCCCCCCTCGCCCCCGAGAGGCCGCGATGGATCCTATCAAGGTCGATGCCCAGCGACAGCCCCATCGCCACGGCCACCATCAGGTTCTCCACATTGAAGCCACCCACCAAGGGACTGGAGATCGAGAGCATTCCCCCGGGTGCCTCCACGCACAACTCGGTGCCCGCGGCCGTTTGGACGCGGTTTTTCACCCGAATCTCCGCCTTCGCCCCCACCTCGGTGGACACCAGACACGGGCGGCCTCCGGCACGGCGACCTGCCTCGAGAAATGCTGCCCCGTACTCTCCCGCTTGCGTCGACGCGATCACCCAGCCACCAGGTCGCAGGTGTGCCGCGGGCAAACGGCATTTGGCCGCCAGATAGGCGCGTAGCGTCCCGTGATAATCTAGATGGTCCTGGCTAAAACTGGTCAGCGCCACGCCAGCGTAGTTGAGCCCTTCGATACGGCCTTGATCGAGAGCGTGGGAGGACACCTCCATCACGCCGTGCGTGCCTCCTGACGCCACGCCGCGCCGCAAGAGCCGATGCAACTGTGCGGGGAAGGGAGTGGTATAGGCCGCAGGCACCTCGGTATCGACGATCCAGTGTCCGGTAGATCCCAGGCGAATATGGCCGACCCCCGCAGCCCTCAAAATGGACCCCACAAGAAACGCGACTGTCGTCTTGCCATTGGTGCCCGTAAGTCCGCCAAGGATGAGCTGACTGGCCGCCTCCCCATACGCTCGCGCCGCGAGATACGGCAGGGCCGCGCTCGTGTCGGCCAAGCGAACATGCGGCCCCGCCAGATCCGGAAAACGACCCCGCTGTACCACGGCCACGGCCGCATTTCCCCGCAGTGCCTCGTCGACAAATCGATGCCCGTCCACCGTCGCTCCCGCGATGGCTACGAACACCTGCCCCGGCTTGACACAGCGCGAATCTGTTTCGAGACCCGAGACCCGCGTGTCCGGCCCGCAGCCTAGGTACTGCGGGTCCAAACCACGAAACAAGGAAGCCAGGTTGACCGCCGGGTTGACGGATGGATCAGGGGCCACGTAGCGAGGCACAAGCGATCACGAAAACCGAAAGAATGCAGCGCTGGTAGCTGCCCCGATCAGCAGACCTGCGACGATAGCCCAGACCATCGCAGCGGATAGCGATCGACCGTTACCGTGCGCCCCCTCCCTCGTGGTGTGCCGCGTCGGCTGCCCAGCCCGACCCGTTTCCTCGGCGCCTATGCGCTCGACCTCACAAAATCTAGGCGGTACACAACCTTGGAGCCGAGTCGATATGCGCTGCAGCCGATTGGCGAGCTCGTTCAGATCTGGACGTACCCTGGGATCTCGACTCATCATGCGACGACACAGATCGCTGAGTTCCTCGTCCATGCCCTTGACCTCAGCTTTGAGATGGGGACGATCGGCCTTGAGATGCCGGCGCACCACCGCCGTATAGTGATCGTCCGATCCGCCCTCCCGAAAGGGAGGCCGGCCGCTGCACATATGGAACAACGAGCATCCCAGCGCGTATACGTCGGCGCTGGAATTGACTTCTTCGCCCATCGCCTGCTCGGGCGCAAGATAGTCCGGTGTACCCACAAACACACCTGTCGCGGTGATCGAGAGGTCCTCTTCGAGTGCCTTGGCCAATCCGAAATCGGTCACCTTCACCAAGCCGCCCTTCGTCACCAAGATATTCGACGGCTTGATGTCACGGTGTACGACGCCTGCCCGCTCGGTATCCATCAGGCCGATGCTCGCTTGCCGGATAACCTCGGCCGCGTCACCGACACAAAGAGCCCCACCCGACTTGATCAAGCTGCCGATATCATCTCCGTCAAGGTACTCCATGGCAAGAAAAGGACGCTGCTCATGCTCGCCGATGTAGTAGATCTGAACGATATTGGGATGGTTCAACGCTCCCAACGCTCGGGCTTCGCGAAGAAAGCGTTGTTTGAACTCCGTCGACTCTCGGTGCTTTCGACCCAGCACTTTGAGGGCGACACGGCGCCCGAGCGTGGGGTCCGCCCCTTCGTAGACCTCGCCCATAGCGCCTTTGCCCAACACGCCAGACACTTTGTAGGGGCCGATATACGCAGGAAGCGAAGTCATCGCGCCGTCAAACTAGCACGGGTGGTCGGGTCGACCGAGCACACGGTGAGACCCGACGTCGACCAGCCCCACACTGTGAGACACCCGGCGTCGACCAGCCCCACACTGCGAGACCCGGTGTCGACCGGGCCCACCGCGGGAGCCCGTGCCGACCGAGGGCACGACGGCACCCGCCACAGCCGCGTGTCACACGCGCCACGATCGCATCAGCCGCCGCTCTTCGCGCGTGGCTAGGCAGATGCAGGGTTCTCGAAGCGCGTGATCTGCTTGCGGAAGATCAGATTCACGGTCCCCACCGGACCATTGCGCTGCTTACCCACAATCACCTCCGCCTTGTTTTCCACCTCGCGTCGCTTCTCCTCGCTGGACTCCGAGTTCAAGTACCGCTCCTCGCGGAAAATGAACATGATCACATCGGCATCCTGCTCGATCGCGCCAGATTCTCGCAGATCGGAGAGCATCGGTCGATGGTCCGCACGTGAATCCACCGCACGATTGAGCTGCGACAGCGCCACGACGGGTAGATGGAGCTCCTTCGCCAACGCCTTAAGACCACGACTGATCTCCGAGATTTCCTGCTCTCGCGAATCGTAGCGGCCTTTCCCCCCTCGCACGAGCTGCAGGTAGTCCACTACGATCATCCCGAATTTGGGACCGTCCTGGGCGAAGATATTACGATCGCCTCTCCACCGGCGAGCACTGTTTCGAATCTCCAAGATCGTGGGCGCGGCCGTGTCGTCGATGAACAAGCCCGCCGACGAGATGCGATCGGCCGCCGCGATCAGTTGGCGGTAGTCGGACTCGACAAAGCGACCGACGCGAAGATTGCTGTAGTCGACTTGGGCTTCGCTACAGAGCACACGCTCGACCAATTGCTCCGCACCCATCTCGAGCGAGAAGAACAGAACCGGGTATCGCGCTGGCCGAGCGGATTCCTCCATTTGCATGTGTCGCGCCTGCCAAAGGCAGGCGTGCTGCGCCACGTTGAGGGCAAACGCTGTTTTACCCATGGAGGGGCGAGCGGCTACGATCACCAGATCGCCGGGCTGCATCCCGGCAGTCATCTCATCTAGTTTGGTGAAGCCCGTCGGTACACCCGTAACCGTGCTCTGTTGTTTCTGGCGCTCAGTGATGCCGCGGAACACCTCGAGCATCAGGTCCCGCGAAGCTCGGTAACCTGTCTTGCGACCGGCCTCGTTGACGGCCAAAATCCGCTGCTCGGCACCGTCGATGAACGCGCGAATATCCTCGAGCTCCGCCATCCCTTCTTCGGCCACTTCACGCGACGCGATGACCAGACGCCGGACCATCGCCGCGTCGCGGACGATCCGAGCGTGCGCCATGATATTGTGCGAAGTGGCGTATCGATCAGCCAGCTTGCCGAGGGCCTCGATGCCCCCCACCAACTTGAGTTCATCACGCGACTTCAGGCGAGCCTCAAGCGTGATCACGTCGATGGGCTCGCCTTCCTGATCGAGAGCGACCATGGATTGGAACACAGCCTGGTGCGCCGGCACATAGAAGTCCTCGGGGCCGAGCAGATCGGAGACGTCGATCAAGGCCTCGCGCCCGCGCAACAGCACCCCGCCGAGCACGGCGCTCTCGGCCTCCGCCTGATGCGGCAAGGTGCGAAGTTCGGCCACGGCTTAGTCTATGACGGGGCGGACGGACGAGGCCACAGCGCAAAACGCCTCGTCCTCACGCAGATCGCGTGACAACGAGGCGGCGACCGCGAACCGGGCTACGTTCAGATACCGATCACGTTCACCTTGAGATGCACAGTGGTCTGCGCCGAAAACCGGACCTCCACTTCATGCGATCCCACGGTCTTGATCGGTTCCCGGAGCCGAATCAAGCGACGATCAAGGGGCACATTTTGGGCGGCGAGGGCCTCGACAATGTCTTTAGCCGTCACCGAACCAAACAGCTTTTTGCCGTCGCCCTTCTTGCGCGCGATCGAAACAGAGGCTTTCTCCAACGCGAGAGCTTGCGTGGCCTGAGACTGCCTCAGCTGTGCTTGTTCGGCGGCGATGGCTCGCTTCTGGTGCTCAAGCTTCGCCACGTTCCCCCGGGTGGCGACGAGCGCGAGTCCCCGCGGAATCAGGTAGTTTCGCCCGTAGCCAGGCCGGACTCGAACAAGTGCCCCGGCATCACCTAGGTCCTCTACGTTCTTCGTAAGAATGACGTCGAGCATGGCTACTGCACCGTGTATGGGAGAAGGGCGAGCACACGCGCGCGCTTGATGGCCTTGGACAGCTGGCGCTGTTGCCGTGCCGACGCGTTGCGGATGCGTGCCGGAACGATCTTGCCGCGATCGGACAAGAAGTACCGGAGAAGCTGGGGATTTTTGTAGTCGATCACGACGGTCGGGTCCGCCAGCGGGGAGATCCGAGTCTTCCGACTCCCGCGTTCTTCGTCTCGATCACGCATGGCTAGTTTTCCTTCTTTCTTTCTGCCGGAGACGCGACGGCACCCGCAGCCTCTGCGGACTCCGGATCTGCGGCAGCAGCGGCCTTCGCTTCAGCCTCCGCTTTGGCTGCGGCTTCTTCTTCGGCACGACGCTCCAGCTCAGCCTTGCGCTCGGCCTCGACCCGCGCCCGCTCAACTTCCACGGGGTCTGGGCTCGACTCACTCGCCGCTTCTACAAGTTCGTCTGTCAGCTCGGACGGGCGCGCTGCTGGGTCCACATCGTCATCGACCAACACCGTGAGGTAGCGGAGCACATCATCATAGATCCGTAGATTCCGTTCCATCTCGCGGACGATGTCCGATCCTCCCAGGAACTTCAGATACAGATAGATCCCCTGTCGCGAGCGCCGAATCGGGTAGGCTAACGTACGCAGGCCCCAGTTGTCGAGCGACTGCAACCTCGCGCCGTTCTTCTCGAACAACGCTTTGAGCCGGTCGATGAGTTCGGAGATGGAAGCTTTATTGGTCTGGGACCGGAGTACCAGGACCGTCTCATATTCACGTTGGGTGCCACGTTGCGATCGAATCGAGTGCACCACGCCTGCATCTGGCATGTTGATTCTCCCCTCGGACATAAGGCCCCCGTGAGGGAGCAAGGAGGTGGTTTGGAGCGCACTGAGTAGACAAAAACGACCCGGTGCGCAAGCCGTCCTGCGCGCAAGGCCCCCATCGGGGGCGGGGCCCCACCCAGGGCGGGTTTGCGTCGTCGAAGCCCGCGGGACGGCGACCACAGGCGTCACGGGTCTCCGCGCCCTCGCGGCATGCACGCAGCGCGGAGAGATGGACGGGTGCCAGCTAGAACAGGATCAACTCCCCCTCCCCCGCCGAAGCGGCGTCGGGATCATCGATCTCCTCCAGCGTGAGGCCAGGCACGGCCTCCGCAGTGAGCACCACCACCGCGGCGCCCTCATCCCACAAAAAGTCATAGGCCTGCGGGATCGTCTGGCCTGGGTAGGCCAGCGTGAAACTGACGCCCGACACGGCGGTCGGGATCCCCAGCATCACGTCGACACCGGAACGTAGGAGTTTGTTCTTGAGTCGACCCATCAGCTGATTGGTCAGCTCGGCTGTCCAATCTCGTAGGTACAAGATGTCCTCGTCCGTGCCCGCCAAGGAACCCGCACTCGGGTACGATTTTCGCACCGTCGGGTCGTCAAGATAAATCGCAACGCTACCTTTGATTCCCGTGCCGCCGAACCCGAGGATACCGGCGTAGCCCTCGTGAGCGACGGGATCGAGTACCGGACGTTGCGCGCCGAAATCCAAAGCCACACCGTGGCCCTCGAATAACGCAGGGGCGGCTGCGAGAAGCATCTCCCCAAGTGCTCGGTCGATCTCGTTCGGTGCGCCGCCTGAGGTCTCTTGGCCCGCGGCAACAACGGATGTACTCATGCTGTTTCTCTCTTTCCCGATCGACACGTGGCATCAGCTATGGACTGGAGCCGTCGGAGCGACACGATCTGCACTACGCCGCGAGTTTTTGGCCGCAGCGATAAGTAGATTCGCCTTGAAGGGCTTGATCACCCAACCCTTGGCACCGAGGGCTTTGCCGCGCTTGATGAGGTCGGCGCTGCCTTCGGTGGTCAGCATGACCACCGGCGTGTTGCCGAGGTCCCCACTCGTGCGCACCTTCTCCAGCATATCGAGCCCGTTCATCCGCGGCATATTCACATCACAGATCACGAGGTTGATATCATCGAGAGCCGCGATCTTCTCCGCGCCATCCACTCCATCTACCGCCTCGACGATGTCAAACCCTTCCTCACCCAATGTGAGGCTGACCTGTTGTCGCACGGTGGCAGAGTCATCGATTACCAGTATTTTGGGCATTTTCGTATTCCTTGGTCGGCTTCGCGCCGTGAGTTCCGGGGGTAAAAATGGACGAGATCAGGTTTGCAATGATCGAAAAGGGAAGCGAGCTGTTTCAGAACAGAATCACGTCGCCCGCGACAGCGTCGGTCAGTGGTTCCTTGTCTGGCTTCGCACCGCCGGCGGACGATTCGCCGATCTTTCCGGAATCGGTATCGGCATCGGCATCGGCATCGGCATCGGCATCGGCATCGACATCGGCATCGGCATCGGCATCGGCATCGTCATCGAAGAGCAGCACCTCACCAACGTCCAGGTCCGGGACGCTCCCCAGCACGTCATCTCTACGGGGCTCGTGATCTTCGTTCTCGTCATCCTCGTCATCAAACAACAACACATCGCCGCGTTGGCCATCGGACGCTCCCTCCCTGCTGATTCTGGTCGCAGCAGGTTGGCGATGGGATTCGATTCCAGCGGGACGGATCCGTCCCAAACGCCGTCGGCACGTCCGAGCTCTGGCGTCTCCCGGTCGACTTGATCGCCCATCCTCCCAGACGCCTCTCCCTCGTCGGGATGGGTGGATCCCGCAAGCCTAGCCGCGGCCAACCGTGCCTGCGTTTCGGCGACCAGGCTCTCCGCGCGACGACGCACTTCGTGAAGCCGCCTGCGAAAATCTACGTCATAGCGATCGCGGATTCGATCGCTCGCCATCGTGATCTGGCGCAGGCCCTGTGCCATCGGGTCTTGATAGTTGAGATGCGACAAGGCGTCCTTCGCATGGTTCCACGCCCCTCGAGCGTCGTCTCGAGATTACTCTAGCAGGCACCGCATGCGATCTTGCAGCTCATGCTGCGAAACCTTCACAGCTTCTTGAGATTGCGCAAGTTCGATGGAAAAATCGACTGCATGTTCTGCGAGGTGCTCGGAGGTCTCCGACAGTGTGGGCATGCACTCTGCGAGGGACTCGGCCAACCGCGACACCACCTCGCTCACCCGCCCGATCTCGCTGCTCAGCCGGTCCATCTCGTCCGCGACGACGCTCATACTGCGCCCTTCATCCCCGAGACGACCCGCCTCCACCTGAGCATTGACGTTGATAAGCTTGGCCGTTCGCGCGATGGCATCGATTCGTTGTCCCGCTTCGAAGATCTGTCCCGAGTACTCGAACGCGTTTCCAGCGATCTCTCGCTGGATTCCCGCCTCGCGCGAAGTTGTCTCTACATAGGCGCGCATCATCTCGCGCTGTTGCGAGATCTCGGCTGCCATTTGTGAATCTTGGTCCACGCTCCCGAGCAACTCCTCGCAGGTGGCCACACGCTTCTTCGAATCCTTGAGGATATTCATCAGACTCACCCCGATGGCGAGCACCTCACGCTCACTCACCGCGGATTCGATCTGGGTTGCGATGCTCACCGCGCTGCTCCGTAGCGCGCGCCTGAATCCGCCGACGATCCGATGCTCGCGCACCGAGGGGGGCATCAAACGATAGGACAGGCGGGCACGGAGTTTCCGCAGCCAGCCTGGCGATGCAACGCCAGCACGCACGCCCTGGTCATCGACCCACAGGGCGGCCAACTTTTGGTTTTTCGCCCGCGGTGCCGCGTCCTCAAACGACTCCTACCGTCGCGCGCTGCAGTCGGATGGGGACCGGCCGCCCCCCGAGCCCCGAGCCCCGAGCCCCGAGCCCCGGGAGAGGTTGCGGCTGCACCTTCGCGGACTCCGGGGGCGCAGACGAGCAGCAACGGCTGGCCCGGGACGCTCCGTCGCGCCCCGCTCCGTCGCTCCGCGAGACCAGACGGAGCACCGCGTAAAGCGGAAGCTAGCGCGGCGTGCGTGCGCGACGAGACCGTCCCGCACACCAATCGCGTGGACTCGCGCCAGAGGCGCCGCCGTCTTTCGCCCGTCCCCCTCGCGAAAGCCGCCTACGGCCCTAGCGAAGCAGGTGCGGCGCAAGAACGACTGCGACGATCGTCATCAGCTTAATGAGGATATTCAAGCTCGGTCCCGCCGTGTCTTTGAAGGGGTCTCCCACGGTGTCGCCAATGACCGCAGCAGTGTGTCGTTCCGAACCTTTCCCGGTGTTCTTGTCGAGGGACCTTGCCTGCTCCTCGACCTGTTTCTTCGCGTTATCCCACGCGCCGCCCGCATTGGACATGAAGATGGCGAGCATCACTCCCGAACACAGCGTCCCGACAAGTACCCCCCCCAACGCATGCGGGGACCAAAAGCCCACCGCCACCGGGACGATCAAGGCCATGAGCCCTGGCTGGATCATGCGACGGATGGAGGCTTCGGTCGAGATCGCCACACATCGCTCGACCTCTGTCTTCTCACCCGCCGCCTGGACCTGTTTGTCTTCCTCGGGCGTCAGCTCCCGGTCTTCCGACTCGGCCTTGGCCACCAACAGAAGAGCTTCCCGCAGAACAGGGATGTCGCGAAACTGGCGGCGGACCTCGTTGATCATGTCCATCGCAGCGTCACCCACCGCTTTCATCGCCATCGCGGAGAAGATGAAGGGAAGCATGCCACCGAACAACACCCCGATCAGCACCTTCGGATCTGTGAGCAAGAGCTGTTCATCGGGACGAAACGCCAGCTGGCGGTAAGCTGCGAACAACGACAGCGAAGCAAGGGCTGCCGAGGCGATGGCGAAACCCTTGCCGATCGCGGCGGTGGTGTTGCCCACAGCATCGAGATTGTCGGTACGGTTGCGTACCTCCGGCGGCAACCCACTCATCTCCGCGATCCCACCGGCATTGTCCGAAATAGGACCGTAGGCGTCGACTGCCAGCTGGATACCGGTGGTGGACAACATCCCCAACGCGGCGAGTGCCACGCCGTACACGCCAGCGAACTCGTTCGCTCCATAGATCGCGCCACAAATGAGTACGATGGGAATCGCCGTAGACTCGAACCCCACGCCTATTCCAGCGATGATATTGGTCGCAGCGCCGGTCTGCGACTGCTCAACGATGCTGTTGACAGGGCGTTTGTTCTTCGAGCAATAAAACCCCGTCACAAGGCCGACCAACACTCCGCACACAAGGCCGACGACAATGGCACCGACGAGGGAGGTGGTCACAACCTCTTCTCCCGCTGTGAGAACGAGCGGGTGACCGGCCGCCCGCGCGGCGCCGATAAAGTGGTCAACGATCACGTAGCTGACCGGGACCATGATCGCGGCAGCGGCGAACATCCCCGTATCCAACGCGTGCTGCGGGTTACCGCCTTCTTTGGTCCGCACCAGCAAGGTACCGGCGATGGACACCACGATGCCGGCAGCTGCGATCACCAGGGGGATCATCACGGCTTCCATGCGGCCACTCACCGCCACGGCACCCAAAATCATCGCCCCAATGATCGAGCCGGCATACGATTCAAATAAGTCCGCCCCCATGCCGGCAACGTCGCCCACGTTGTCGCCCACGTTGTCCGCGATGGTCGCCGGGTTGAGGAAGTGATCCTCGGGGATGCCCGCCTCAATTTTCCCCACCAGGTCGGCGCCGACATCCGCCGCCTTCGTATAAATACCGCCACCGACTCGGGCGAACAGCGCGATGGACGACGCTCCCATGGAGAATCCTGCAAGCACGTTGATCACACGGCGAAACTCTTCGTGGTCCCGCGAAACAGCGCTGGCATCGATCCCGAATTCAACCAGATATAGGGAGAAAAGTGTTCCCAGCCCCAACAGCGCGAGTCCCACCACGGTCATGCCCATGACAGAGCCGCCGCGAAAAGCAACCATCAAGGCTCCCGGCAGGCCGTGACGCGCCGCTGCGGCGGTCCGTACGTTCGCCCGCGTCGCCACCTTCATGCCCACCCAACCAGCGAGGCCGGAGCAAACGGCACCGAGCACAAACGAAAGCGCCACCAACGGGGATGAGCTGTCGTCCGAGGCCGAAACTCCTAGCAAAATCGCCACGGCCACCACGAAGATGCCGAGAATCTTGTACTCGGCGGTCAAAAACGCCATCGCCCCGCGCGAGATCGCGGACGCGATCCCTTTCATGCGCTCCGTGCCCTCGTCCTGCCTGCTCACCCAACCGGCGGTCACAACCGAGTACAACAACGCAAGGGCGCCGCAAGCTGGAACGAGATACAAAAGTGATTGGTTGTCCACTGACGTGTCTTTCTAGGATGCGTTTGGGGAATTAAACCGGTTCATCGCCGCGACAGCGCCATCGCACAAGATCGCCGAAACCATGTCCACGACTCGATCGAGGACCGCAGGCAACACATCGCGCTCGGAAGAGGAAAAATCGGACAAGACCCAGTTTTTGGGTTGGCCCTTCTCGGGACGCCCAACCCCCACGCGAACGCGAACGAAATCGCGGGAACCGATACGATCGATGATGTCTCGTAGGCCGTTGTGTCCAGCGTGACCGCCTCCGATTTTGACCGCGGTCCGGCCGAATATGAAGTCGATCTCGTCGTGCACAACAATCACGCGCGGAGCTGGAACGCGATAAAAATTGGCAGCTGCGCCCACGCTTTCACCGCTTCTGTTCATGAACGTCTGGGGTTTGAGCACGACGCAGCGACCAAAGCTACCACTTGTTGACGCGGCTTGGGCCTGCCATCGCTCGCGCCAGGCGAGGTATGGCTCATGCGCCGATGCCCAGCCGTTGATAGCCATGAAACCCACGTTGTGGCGGTGGCCGGCGTATCGATGGCCAGGATTTCCCAAACCGACCACGAGCCATGGGGGCGTGTCTGCCATCGTGTTGTCACCGCACCGGCTGCACGCACGGGTCGTCGTCTGCTGCACGCCATCGCGGCCCCCGAGCGAGCGCCTCCGCCCCGCGAGGCGGAGGCGTGGTCGAGGCAGGAGGCCGGCGAAGTACCAGACCCCCCCTCGATTCACCCATGACTAAGCTCACGACGAGCTACTGGACTTGGCGGCACCGTCTCCACTTTTCTGCTCGTCCCCGCCTTTCTCCGCCTCGACCTTGGGGATCTCGATACTGGCGAGCAGGGTGTCGGGACGATCGAGCAGCCGGGCCCCCGTCAGCGTGACTGCGGAGAGGCGCAGGAAATCGCCCGAATTGAGCGGTGTCACATCGACCACCAGCTTCACCGGAATCTCGGCTGGCTTGGCCGCCACGCGAACCGTACGACGATGTGTCGCTAGCTTTCCGCCGACAGCCACGCCGGCCGCTTTGCCGACGATCTCGACTGGGATCGTCGTGGTGATCTCTTGCTCGGGATCGACCCTCAGGAAGTCTACGTGGACGAACTCATCGCGATAGGGATGAAGTTGATAGTCGGTCACGATCGCCGGATCGACCGTGTCTTTTTCGCCGCCGCCGGTAACGGTGAGGTGAAAGAACGTATTGAAGCGGCGCTCGGGATCAAAGGCTTTGCGCAGGTCCCCCGGATCGACCGCCAGCGATTGATTCGGTTGGCCGGCACCGTACATCACGGCCGGGATCAATCCTTTGGCCCGCAGCTGTCTCGCGGCGCCTTTACCCTTGGACGCTCGTCGCGTCACGCTTAGTTGTCCGAATGCTTCACTCATGGTGACAGGGTCGTTTCTGCGCCGAAGTACGACGCGACGTTGCTGCCAGCCAGGTGCCTGGGCACACCGCGCTCCCCATGAGCACGGCATCGGCTCGCCACCGACAGCGTGAATGAGTTCATACGAAGAGACTCGAAATGGAATCTCCGTGGTGAATGCGTTTGACGGCCTCGCCGATGAGCTCGCCGAGGCTCAACACCGAGAGCCGGTCCCAAGCCGCACTGCTCTTCTGCTGAGGAATACTGTTGGTCACCCACACCCGCTCCAACACCGAGGCTCGTAAACGCTCGATCGCCGGTCCTGAGAACACGCCATGGCTCGCTGCCGCGCACACGGATACGGCCCCGTGATCCATCACAGCTGTCGCGGCGTTACACAACGTACCGGCTGTATCGATCATATCGTCGACGAGAACGGCTCGTTTGCCCTTCACCTCACCGATCACGTGAAAAACCCTGCTCTCGTTCGGCTGGTCTCGCCGCTTGTCTATGATCGCTAGCCCGCACTTCAGAAACTTCGAATAGGCTCGCGCCCGCTCCACCCCACCGGCATCAGGAGAGACAACAACCGTATCAGCCCCACCGTAGCCTCGAGGAGGCAAAGCGTGTCGAAACACCGGTGTGGCGTACAGATGATCGAACGGAATGTTGAAGAAGCCCTGGATCTGGCCGGCGTGCAAGTCGACAGACAATACCCGCGTCGCCCCAGCCGCCGTGAGGAGATCTGCCACGAGCTTGGCCGAGATCGGCGTACGTGGTTTGACCTTACGATCCTGCCGCGCATAGCCGAAGTAAGGGATGATCGCGACGATGCTGCCCGCGCTCGCGCGTTTGAGCGCGTCGATCATCACCAGCAGCTCCATCAAATTATCATTCGGTGGCGAGCAAGTACTCTGCAAGATAAAACAGTTGACGCCACGAACGTTCTCCTCGATCTCCACAAACAACTCGCCGTCGGAGAAGCGAGAGAGCCGAACCTCACCGCGCTTCACCCCAACATAGCCACAAACTTCGTCCGCGAGCGACGGATGGGATCCGCCAGCAAAGATAGTGAGTGTCTTGTTCACGAAGTCACGTCCTGCAGTTGCCAGAGAGGAGTGGAGCGATGGGTGAGTAAGTAAGTGAGTGAGTAGGTGAGTAAGTGGCTGGGGCGGTAGGATTCGAACCTACGAATGTCGGTACCAAAAACCGATGGCTTGCCACTTGCCGACGCCCCAGTGGGTGAGTCGAGTCTGTGCGTTTCTCGCCGATCGCGCGGTTTATAGTGTGCTCCGCTCGCTGGTGTCAATCGTGCGCGATGTCCACCGATGCTGTCCGCGCTGAACTTCGACGCGTCCGCGCTGGCGCCGATCGCTACCATAGGAGGCGCCGGCGCACCAGCGCGAATCCGCCCTAAAACGGTACAACACGCCGATCATGGTAAGGCTGCCATTGCTATCGATCCGGTTCGCGGGGTAGGTACAGGTAGGCCGTTGCATCATCTCGCACAAAGAGTCTGCCCGCAGTGCCATGCGCGGGTGGTTGGGGCACACCGCTACTGCCCCGACTGCGCCACCGATCTCACCGAAGTTTCAGCGCTGGCGGGAGACGCGTACATCGGCACCACCCTCGCCGATCGCTACTTGCTCCGGGAGCATATCGGGCAAGGTGCCATGGGTCGCGTCTACCGAGCGGAGCAGCTGTCTCTTCGCAAGAGCTTCGCGGTCAAGATTCTCCACCCGCACTTGATCCACGATCCCGAGTCCCACGCGCGGTTCGCCGATGAGGCCCGCAACGCCGCGAGTCTCAACCACCCGAACGTCGTCTCGGTGGTGGACTACGGTCGGACACCCGACGGCATGAGCTACCTCGTGATGGAGCTCATCGACGGCCAGTCGCTCGAGGAGGCCATCAAGCGCGAGTTTCCCTTCTCTCGCAACCGGACCATCGATCTGACGCTGCAGATGCTCGCGGCTCTGACGGAGGCGCACGGCCTGTCGATTCTGCATCGGGATCTCAAACCCGAGAACATCCTCATCCAATCGCTGCGCACCCACGGCGAACTTCTCAAAGTACTCGATTTTGGCATCGCCAAACTGATGGACAACGGCACCGGACCGCAAGCGGCCCGGCTGACCAATCAAGGCACCATCTGCGGCACCCCCGAGTATATGTCGCCCGAGCAGGCACGCGGATCGAAGCTCGACGCGCGGTCCGATATCTATGCCGTTGGTGTCGTTCTCTATCAGATGCTCACCGGTCGCGTGCCCTTCTGCGCCTCCTCGCCGATCGAGGTGCTGCATCAGCATATGCACGAGGCCCCCGTAGCTCCGTCGGAGGTCGTCGGAGAGGAACTCGGACTACTCGAAGCCATCTGCCTCCGCGCGCTCGCCAAACAACCTCGTGACCGCTTCGCCACCGCCACGGAGTTTCGAGAGACGCTGATCGCCGCGAGCCGTGACGTGGACTCCGCGGCCAGTATGTGCAACACCTGCGCTTCGGAAATGGGTGTCGATGCCCGCTACTGCCCAACGTGCGGAACACCACGGGCGGTGAGCGAGCGGACCGAAGCAGCGAGCCATCCCACGCTCAAGCTCGGCCAGGCGGCGACGAGTATGTCGGGCCGCACAGCCGAGTGCATGGTCGGCTCTTTCCCGCTCCCCCTGACTGGCCGCTCCGCGCTGCTCGACCCGCTCAAGGAGCGACTCTTCGCTCCCCCTAGCGAGGTGGTAGGGCAGGTCGTACGCGGTGAGCGTGGGATGGGACGGAGCCGACTGCTCCAAGAAGCGGCCGATATGGCGCGCGGTGTGGGCTGGCGCGTGCTCGCCACCGGTAGCGAGCCTCGAGGTTGCTCCCCTCCCCTATGGCCCGTCCGACAACTTGTGGCCGCCGTCCTCGATCTCGAGCTCGAACGGCTGACCACCCAAGATCTCGGTCGGGCGAGCAACCTCATCGGTCTCACCTTCGAAGCACTACCCGGCTTGGCCGAGTTATTCGAACTACAAGGCCCGGCTACCCATGCTGAGTACGCGGTCCGCCGACGAGAATGTTTCGCCGCCTCGAACCAGGCCCTATGTGGCGCAGGGCACGGACGCCCGCTGCTCCTCATATTTGACGACATCGACCGCTACGACACCGCTTCGCGCCACGTGCTTCAACAGCTACTGAAACCGAGTACCCGCGAGGCGGTGCTCGTATTGATGAGCACTGCCGAGGCCGACACTGGTTGGCTCAACGCAGAAGTCGCCGAACTCGAGCCCCTGGGCTCTAGCGATGTCCTCGCCATCGCACAACCTATCGCCGCCGATATCAACCCTGACTCGACGCTGCCCGACTACCTCGCCGCTTCAGCACCCTTGTCGCCGTTGCGCCTCGAGCTCGAGCTGTGGTTGCAGGCTCTCGATCTGCCCCGCGACCCCCAGGCACCAAACGCCGCCTTGGTCGAACTGCGTCTGGACGTCATGGGTCCTTCTGCGCGCGCTGTACTGCAAGCGGCAGCGGTGCTGGGAGAGCGGATCTCCGAGCGAGAGCTTGAGCATCTGATCGCCGAGGAAGCCGCGACCGATATCGAGGAGCTGCTGCCAGCACTGGATGAGCTACACGGCCTAGGCCTGCTCCTGGCGGTAGCAGCTGGCGAGCGACGGTTCTCAAACCGCCTCATCCGTACCGTCGCCTACGAAGACTGTGACTCGCTACGACGACGAAAACTGCACCGCCTGGCCGCAACACAAGCCCCTGCCACCCAAGGGCCCAGCTATCGAGCCATGCACGCCGTACGCGGGAACAGCCCCGACCTCGTCGACGCGCTGGAGCAAGCCGCCGCTCAAGCTGTACGCCTGTTTGACGATCGCAAGGCCATGGGCCTCTACCGTACGGCGCTTCGATTCATAGACCAAGCGGAGACGAGCGCAGACCGCGATTCAGACGCACGCGTCCGACGAAAACTCGCGCGGCTGCTCGGTAGCACGCACGTGAGACATGATCGAGTAGACGCCGCCGAATCTCTATTCGTCTCGGCGGGCGATGCCGGAACCAAGGCAGTGATCCAACACGCGCTCGGTCGCGCGCTCTCTCGCGCGGGCGCACACGGGCACGCGGTCGAAGCGTTCAAACGATGCTTGCGGCCCCTGATTGCGCAAGGCGACCGCAAGGCAATCCTACAGATCTATGGCGAACTGGGTCGCAGCTACAACCTCTCGGGTGATTTCGATTCTGCCGTCAGCGAGCTGCAAGAAGGGCTCGACATGTGCACGCTGGGAGAGGGGCCACGCGCCACCACGGAGCTCAGTCTATGGCGTTACATCTTAGGGCTGGGCCAGCTGATGCGCGGCGCCAAACGACTCCGCGAGGCCCGGACCTGGTGCGAGCACGCACTCCACCAAGCAGAGCGCCTCGGCGACGATCTCGGTCGCCTGCGCTGTCATACGGAGATGGCCTGGATACTCCGCGAGCTCAAGCAGCCCACATTGGCCGAGACGCACCTCGCCCGCGCGCTCGAACATGCCCGCTACTTCGGAGACCGACTCACGACCGCTGAGATCCTACTCGAGCGCGCACGACTACGCCTCTCGCGGAACCGTTTCATGGACGCACGCCGATGCTTCGGTGAGGCTCTGCGGCTCGCACGTGTGGTGGACTGGCGGGAGGGCATGGACCACGCACAGAAGGCCATCCGCGCCCTCGAAGATCAACGCGCCGCGCACCCGAGCATCTAGGGGCGTGTCAGCAGCGCGAACGACTCCAGTTCGCCGTCTCGCGCTAGCCGATGGTCGAGTAGACCGCGTGCCGACCGATACCGATCCGCTCGAGCCGCCCCTGCTTGACCAGTGCGGCAAGGTGGTACCGCAACACTTTTCGCTCTAGGCGACTGTACTCTGCGATATCTTCGAGGGTCACATCTCCGTTCCCCTCGACGAAGGGCAACACCTGGCGACCGACCTCGTCCGTGCTAACCCCACCGTCATCGGGCGGCTTGGACTCCAACTTCGGCTTGGTCGCCGCCACCTGATCCTCGCCGCCCGCCAACTCGTCGCGCAAGAACCTCGGCTTTCGCCGGCGCGATGTTTTTGTCACCGCCGGCGCAAATGCCTGACGCAGATTTCCCAAGGTGATCTTAGCAAACTGGGACCACAGGCCGCGCTCCTCAAGAAAGTCGACAAGTTCGGAGAGCTTGACACGCTCGGGATGCTTGAGCCCCTTGAGGGTCTCAAGCGCGCTCAGCCGCTCTAGCTCGTTGTAACTGCAGTCGGAGCGAAGAATCGGGCTCGCGTCCTTCCTCATAGAGATCTCATTTTTTGGTCGCCGCACCGTCGTCAACGCGCCCGTCGACCGGTTGCGGTGCGAGTGGTTTGGGTTGGTGTGGTGTGGAGTGAGGTGGTCGAGCCTCGGGTGGTGGCGGACCAGCGATCGACCGCGCCTATTCCCCGCGATCATGGACAGCTCGGATGGTGGGTGCAAGGGGGAAGGATGGTTTCGGCGCGGTATTTTGGACACCGCGCCGCCTGTCGCTCGGAGCGATGCCGGCCCAGACCGGTCGTAGAACCGGGGGTGCACGCGGGGGGGAAGGACGGGCCAGCAGGGAAGGGTCGGCTCCCACCCGACTCCGCCAAGGCCGCGAAGAGAGATCTTCCGCGGCCAAGCCCAAAGTGGTCCGCCCCGGCTCGGAGCGCTCTCGCTCCCCCACACTGGGGACTAAGTCCACGGCATCGGTGGGACAGCCTGTGGACGGCCTGTGGGTTGGGCTGGGGATCGGGCATGCGGGCCTTCGGCAAACCCACGATGCGCCACCGTCGAACGTGCCTGCAGCCCGAGATGGTTTTTGTGATGTTTGGGATCACGGGCCCCCACAGATGCGCCGGCCCGGCGGCTTGTAGCTGTGGATAAGTCAGTTTGCTGAGGGCCGCTCGGGAACTTGCGGGCTACCATATCTTGTGGTTTATAGACCTCGCACCCCAAGATGAAGTGCTGCGGCCTTTACGCCACACCACTAAATCCGGGTGGCATTTTTGTGGGTAAATGCCGCACCATCACAGGGCACGGCGCCCACAGACGGGCGTGCAAGTCGGGTCCGCCATCCAATGCGCGCCACACGCCGCTCGCGCCATCCTCCGCTCAGGAAACACTGGCGGCCGGCTCCGGGACTGCTCATATGTATAGTCGAGCCGCGCGCAAAACACCCCAGGCGCGAGTCTCCCCCCTCCGGCCTCACCCTGCCCCACCGAGCTACGCGGGTCTCTGACCGCCACTGGTCACCCGCCAACCCTCTCCCCCTAAACCCTGCCGCGCCGCTCGTTTTCCTGCGTTCCTCGTCCTCGTCCTCGTCCTCGTCCCTATCGGCCACCGCTCATCCTGGTCGCACAGCTACCCCGTCCGCCTCCCCCGACGCCCACCGAGCTTCACCGAAGCCGCTGTCGCATAACACGCCGCCGACGCTGGCCCGCATCGGCGAGGCAGTTTTGTCTCCGTCGTTTTCTTTTCGCTCGCCCCTCCCGGAGTTCGTCAGATGCAATTTTCTCGCCTGTTTACCAAGTCGCGTTGTTACGACGGCGTGGACTTCGAATGTCGCAGCTCCAAGATCACCAACCCAGACGGCTCGGTGGTATTCGAAGCGAAAGACATCAAAATACCCCGCGATTGGTCACAAGTCGCCGTCGACATCATGGCCCAGAAGTATTTTCGACGGGCTGGCGTACCCACCAAGCTACGCCAGCTCCCGGAGGAGGGTGTCCCACAGTGGTTGTGGCGTAGCGAGGCCGATGTCGACGCCCTCGCCCGCTTGCCCGAGTCCGAACGCTCGGGTGGTGAACGGGATAGCCGCCAGGTGTTCCACCGACTCGTCGGATGTTGGACATACTGGGGTTGGAAACACAACTACTTCAAAGACGAAACCTCTGCTCGTGTCTTCTACGATGAGCTCACCACCATGCTGGCACGCCAGATGGCTGCGCCTAACAGCCCTCAGTGGTTCAACACGGGGCTGCACTGGGCCTACGGGATAGCCGGCCCGGCACAAGGTCACTACTACTGCGATCCCGACAGCGGGGAGCTGTGCCGCTCGACCAACGCCTACGAGCACCCCCAGCCCCACGCATGCTTCATCCAATCGGTTGGTGACGATCTTGTAGGCGAAAATGGGATCATGGATCTGTGGATCCGCGAAGCTCGACTATTCAAATACGGATCCGGTACCGGATCGAATTTTTCGGCCATCCGCGGGGCCGGTGAGCCACTCAGCGGTGGAGGCCAGTCGAGCGGACTGATGAGCTTCTTACGCATCGGCGATCGTGCCGCGGGAGCGATCAAAAGTGGGGGCACGACACGCCGCGCGGCGAAGATGGTGGTCGTGGACATCAACCACCCGGATATCGAGAGTTATATCGACTGGAAGGTGATCGAAGAACAAAAAGTCGCTGCCTTGGTCGCGGGTAGCAAGGCCTGTAACCACCACCTTAACGAGGTGCTGCGGGCCTGTCGAAGCCCGAAGGCCATTGAGCTGGTCGCACCGGACTCGACACAGGAACAAGAACGCGACGCCGCGCGGTTTGACCCCAAGCGCAACCTTGAGCTACGCCGCGCAAGCCGAGCCGCGCGCCGAGTTGGTGTGCCAGCAAACTACGTGCAGCGAGCTATCGATCTCGCTCGACATGGCGCAAACGAGATCGAGTTCGAAGAGTACGACACAAACTGGGATTCCGACGCCTATGCCACCGTGTCGGGGCAAAACTCGAATAACTCGGTACGTATACCCGACAGTTTTTTACGCACGGTCCAAGAGGCGGGGACTTGGGACCTCATCCGCCGCACAGACGGCAAAGTCGTACGCACCGTCGAAGCCACCAAGCTGTGGGACAAGATCACCTACGGGGCCTGGTCCTGTGCCGATCCCGGTTTGCAGTTCGACACCACTATCAACGACTGGCACACCTGTCCCAACGACGGCCGCATCAACGCCAGCAACCCCTGCTCCGAGTACATGTTCCTCGACGACACGGCGTGCAACCTCGCATCGCTCAATCTGATGCGCTTCGTCGAGCACGACGGGGAAAACGAAGGAGAACTGGACGTCACGGCCATCCGCTACGCGTCACGTATGTGGACACTGGTGCTCGAGATCTCCGTCACGATGGCCCAGTTTCCGAGCCGCGAGATCGCTACTCGTAGCTACAAATATCGGACCTTGGGGCTGGGCTACGCGAACCTCGGTACCTACCTTATGGTGCGCGGCGTCCCCTACGATTCGGAGCGCGCGCTGGCCATCTGTGCGGGTGTGACGGCACTGATGACCGCGGCCTGCTACGCCATATCCGCAGAGATGGCCGAAAAGCTCGGTGTGTTTGCCGGCTTCAGGGACAATCGAGGGGCCATGCTCCGCGTGATGCGAAACCACCGGCGAGCCGTTTTTGATCGTCCGGCTGCGGAGTACGAGGGTCTCAGCACCCTCCCTCGGGGTATCGTGCATAAGCAATGTCCCCGTGAGCTACTCCAAGCGGCACAAGCCGAGTGGGACCTGGCCTTAAGGCTGGGTGAGGAGCATGGCTACCGCAACGCACAAGTTACAGTGATCGCGCCTACCGGGACCATCGGCCTTCTCATGGACTGCGACACCACCGGGATCGAGCCTGACTTCGCACTCGTAAAGTTCAAGAAGCTCGCGGGTGGCGGGTACTTCAAGATCATCAATCAGTCTGTTCCTGCGGCGCTCGAACGACTGGGCTACTCCGACAGCCAGGTCCGCGATATCGTACGCTACAGCAAGGGATCGGGCACCTTGGCGGGGAGCCCGACTGTCACCCACGCCGAACTCAGGGCGAAAGGCTTCGACAGCGAGCGGATCGCCAAGCTCGAGGCCGAACTTGGTCAAGCGTTCGAGATCGGGTTTGCCTTCAACCGATTTACCCTAGGAGACGGATTTTGTCGCGACAAGCTAGGATTGGGAGACGATCAGTTGAGCGATCCTGCCTTCGACATGCTCCACTCCTTGGGTTTTTCGACCGAAGCAGTACGACGCGCCAACGACTTTGTATGCGGATCCATGACGTTGGAAGGGGCGCCACATCTGCGCGACGAACATCTCGGTGTATTCGATTGCGCCAACAAATGCGGACGCTACGGGACGCGATTCATCGCCCCCATGGCCCACGTGCACATGATGGCCGCGGCACAGCCCTTCTTGTCGGGCGCGATCTCCAAGACCATCAACATGCCCCGCGACGCCTCTATAAGCGACGTCGACGAGGTTTATCGCGCAGCGTGGACAAGTGCGGTCAAGGCACTAGCGGTCTACCGCGATGGTAGTAAGCTCAGTCAGCCTTTGGCAGCGACTTTCGACCTCGGTATGGAGGACGACGGCGCCGACGAGATGGCCAACGATGTGGCGGCCTCGCAACCAGAGCAGATAAAAAAGATCACGCACCGTATCGTGCATCGCTATATCGCCAAGCGACGCCGGATGCCGGATCGACGTGGTGGCTACACACAGAAGGCCACCATCGGTGGCCACAAGGTCTACATTCATACGGGCGAGTATCGAGACGGTTCGCTCGGTGAGATCTTCATCGACATGCACAAAGAGGGGGCGGCATTCCGATCGTTGATGAATTGTTTTGCCATCGCCATAAGCTTGGGGATGCAGTACGGCGTGCCACTGGAGGAATATGTCGACGCCTTCGTCTTCACGCGTTTCGAGCCGAATGGAATTGTGAGCGGGCATCCCCAGATCAAAATGTCGACGAGCATCATCGACTACATTTTCCGGGAACTCGCCGTCTCCTATCTTGACCGCCATGATCTGGCTCATGTCGCCGTCGACGATCTCGCACCAGACGCCATGGGCGAGGAGATACCGGAGTACAAAGAGGAGGAAGTCGTGGAGGAACGCGTCGAGACCCCCGGGCCCCTTCATTTGACGATGCATGTCCCGCGCTCCTCACACCTGCTATTGGGCGCGACGGGTAAGATCGAGGTCGAAGATCGTACGTCCTCAGCTAGCGGAACCGCCTCAGCTAGCGAAACCCGGAACTCGCCTGAAGCGCCCACGATGGCGACACGGCCGGCCGCCGGCAGCGGTCAAGCCCCTGCAGTGGCCATCGAAACCGCCAAGGTAGTGGGGAATAAGGTTCGAGTCGCTCGCATGCAGGGGTATGAGGGCGATGCGTGCGACAGCTGCGGGTGCTTCACGTTGGTCCGTAACGGATCCTGTCTCAAGTGCGTGAGCTGCGGGGGGACGAGCGGGTGTAGCTAGCGCAAGGCGCTAATCTCGCGGCGGCGCCAGGCGACGTTCCGCACGGACCTCCAGACTCCGTTTCGCGCGGAGGTCCCACACGGGCCACGCGGGGCCAACCCCGCAACCCGGCACCGTCCCGACGCGTATCCGCAGCAGCGCGCCGATTTGTCCCGCTTCATCTTCGTGCTTTTTTGGCCGCGGCGAAATGCTCGTGGTACGGGCAAGGGGCATGCAGGCGGCCATCGAATTCGATGATGTGTCCAAAACCTACGGTCGCGTCGGCCGAGTACGTCCGGCTCTCGATGCGGTGAGCTTCCGGGTTGAGCCCGGGAGCTTCGTACTGTTGACCGGCTCCTCGGGTGCTGGGAAGACGACACTGATCAAGCTTCTCCTTGCCATGGAGCAACCGGAGCAGGGCGCGATCCGCGTGGCGGGCCGCGACGTCCATAAGCTCACCCGCTCCAGTATTCCCTACCTCCGACGCAATCTGGGCGTCGTGTTCCAAGACTTTCGTCTGCTGCCCAACGCCACCCCGCTCGACAATGTACGACTCGCGCTTCAGGTCCTCGGTCTCGCTCCGGGAGAGATCAAAACTCGCACAACCTTGGCGCTCCAGCGCGTAGGCCTATCCACACTGCGCCGCAAACCAGTGCGACAGCTCTCGGGCGGCGAGCAACAGCGTGTCGCACTGGCTCGCGCGATGGCGAGTCGGCCGCCTATCCTGCTCGCGGACGAGCCCACAGGCAACCTCGACCCTGAGCTGAGTCGCTTGATAATAGGCGAACTCGATGCGCTGAGCCGTCAGGGCACGACCGTCCTACTCGCCACCCACGACCCACTCATCCGCACGCTCGTCCACCCCGATCACATCTTGCGACTCGAGAGCGGAAAGCTCGTCACGGGCGGTACCGCGACCCCATATAAAACGACGATCTCGCACGCCTCGCAGACCTCGGGATCGACGATGGAAGCCGTGGCCTGATGTCGTATCGCCGCCTCGCATACTCGCTCCTCTACATCATCACGCGGGGCCTGCGAGGCATGGCACAAAATCCATTGGTGCAATCACTCGCCGTGGGCACGATGGCGGTATGCATGCTGCTGCTGTGTACCACGATCCTCCTATTTCAAAATGCGACGAGGATCGTCGACGACTGGGGGATGGATGTCCCCATCACGGTGTATATGCAGCCCGACGCGGCTTTGGCGACATCCGCGGCGCTCGCGGTGCGCATCGAGCAAATCCCAGAGATCCGGGCGGCGCGATGGATCGAGCCGAGCGCTGCACTCGAACGACTTGAACGCGGCCTCGGTCGAGGACCTGGAGCGATCGCCGAGATCGATCCATCCATCCTACCGACCACTGTAGAGGTCTATCTTAAGGATGGCTACGCGGAAGGGTTCCCTGAGCGGTTGGCGAAACGGCTCTCGACCCTCGACGAAGTGGAAGATGTAGCGATCTTCGGACCATGGGTGCAGCAGGCACGCACCCTCGTCGCTACCTTTCGTGTACTCGCGCTCAGCCTCGGCCTTCTCGTCAGCATCGCCTGCACCGTGGTCGCATGGAGCATGATCCGCCTGGCCGTGCTCTCTCGTCACACCGAGATCGAGATCCTTGAGGTCGTGGGCAGCACCACATCCTTCGTGCGAGGGCCGTTCATCGTTCAAGGCCTCCTCCAAGGCGCCCTCGGGGCGGCCGTAGCTTTGGGCCTGCTCTACGCGATCTTCCTCCAGTTCTATCCGCTCCTGGACCAGGGTTTGTCTCTCCTCTTCGCCGCAGACTCGATCCGCTTCTTCGCACCGATGGAGATCGCCATGTTGCTCGGTTTCGGTTCGGCGCTGGGAGCGCTAGGGTCACGCGCAGCGGTCGGTCATCATGCCCACTCGTAGACGCACGCGGAACAGGCAGATTGGCATCGTCTCGGTGATCGTCTCGGCCGCGCTCCTGACCCTCAGCGTCGGCAGCGATCAGGCCCTCGCGTCCTCGTCGATCGAGTCCTCGCAACTACGGCAACACATGCGGGACGAACTCAGCCTGCTGCAGAGCCGTCAGATCCTTGGAGGCATCCGGGCATCACTGGTACAAACTCAACGGACACTCGAAAGGGCGGGCGCCACGGCTTCTTATCGGGGGCGACAGGCAGCGAGGCGACTCGATGCATACCAGATCTCCGCCGCAAGCCGCCAGGAGCAGGCGGATGAACGAGGCCGGGCGCTGTACAAGTTCGCTCGCGGAGGTTTACTGAGACTGCTTTTCGAGGATCGGGCCCTTGACGCCATCGCCTCGACACCCGCGCGCCGGGGTCCACACGAATCCCGCTCCTCGACCCGCCTGCACGGCGCTCGAACGCTACGCCACATCGTCGCTCACGACCTGAGCGAACTCGCTGTCTACCGGCGCGCCCAGGTCGAGGCCCGCAACGAACTAGTCGTCGCATCCCGGCAACTCGCAGCACACCAGGCGTTGCGATCGATGGCGGCACTGCAGCAGCAGCTCGTCGCCGCATTCGATAACGAGCTCAGCGTCGCGCTAGCGGTACGCAAGGCGTCGAGACGCCGCGCCAGCCAACGCAGGCCACTAAGCCGAGACGAGCGCGTGCTGTGGCGCCGTATCGTTCGCGCCCGCGCAAAGGCGGAAGCTACGACAACGACCACGGTTCCTCTGAGGATCCTGCGCCCCGTACCTGGAGACATTGTAGGTGTCTTCGGCCTCTACTCGGACCCGATTCTGGGTGTACCCATACAACGGAATGGACTGGAGTTTTCCGCTCGCGCTGGCGAACGGGTCCGGTCGCCGGCAGAGGGCGAGGTCGTGCACGTGGGCGATCTCGACGGCTACGAGCAGGTTGTCGTGGTCGATCATGGCGCTCAATATCGTTCGCTTGTCGGTCACTTGCTCGGCGTCTCCGTGGCAGTTGGAGACCGTATCCCACGTGGCGCGACGTTGGGCCGCCCCGCGCCCAGACGCGGCAATGACGAACTCGGACGCACCATATACTACGAGTTGCGTCACGCCGAACGACCGCTCGACCCCCGCCCGCTCCTTCAACGCCGATAGATGGCACGACGACACCGTGGATGCGCATGACTGCGCATGACTGCGCATGGCCGCAGTGAGGACTGCGGGCAACCGCAAAGGGACAAACCGACGCGCCCCTCGGGTAGGCGCGCACGGACTTTCCCGGACTTTCCCGGACTTTCTCGGACTTTCGGTACCATTGTGCCATGGCCCAGCATAGATCCCGTTTCGCCGCCGGCTTGACCCTCGCGGTGGGACTCGTGGCGGGCGCTTGCCTGCACGCCGCCGGAGCGTCCCAACCCGTGGATCTGATTCAATCCCAATACTCACGATACCAGAAGATCGATCTATTTGCGCGCGTGCTAGCGATCGTAGAACAGCATTATGTCCGGCCGGTAGATGACCAAGAGCTGATGTACGCGGCCATGCGCGGCTTGGCATCACACCTCGACCCCCACAGTGGTTTTCTCGATCCTCGAGAGGCCGGGATGTTGCGTGAAGACATCGAGGGCCGGTTCGGTGGGGTGGGATTGATAGTGCAGCTGAAGCACGACGATAGTATCCGTAGCGACAGCAGCGCAGAGAACAACGACAGTATCCGCAGCGACGACAAAGAACAGGAAAACGACACAGAACGAGAAGACGACACAGAACGGGACAACGACACAGAACGGGACAACGACGGTCAAGCCGGCGGTCAAGCCGGCGGTCAAGCCGGCGTGTACCTCGAAGTGCGAGACGTACTCGCAGGTGGTCCGGCACAAGCGGCCGGTCTGCAAACAGGGGATCGAATCGTCCGCATCGCCGACAAGGCCGTGGCTCATTTTGCGCGCCTCGAACATGCGATCGCCAAGATGCGCGGTCCTGTGGGAACGCCAGTGGAATTCGGTTACGTCCGCGACGGCTCGCCGACACGCACCGTCACCGTCACCCGCGCCCAAGTCGATCCGCCCGCCGTTGAGACCAGGTATCTTGGCGACGGCGTAGGACTGATACAGTTGAGCGCATTTCAAGATGGTAGCGGAGACGAAGTTCGCGCAGGTCTAGACACGCTACAGGAAGAGGCGAAGGGGCATCTAGTCGGGGTTGTCCTCGATCTCCGTGACAACGGAGGCGGACTCCTCCGAGAGGCCATCTCGGTAGCCGATATTTTCCTCGACCACGGCGTAATTGTCCGCACGCGGGCCCGCAGAGAACGGCTCGTGGATGAGGTGATGGCTCACCGGATCGGCACCTGGGATCCGGTCCCCGTGGTTGTCCTGATCAACAAGGGGTCGGCATCGGCGACGGAGATCGTCGCTGGGGCGCTGCAAGACCATCGCCGTGCGCTGATCGTGGGAGAGCGTAGCTACGGCAAAGGATCGGTGCAGTCGCCATTTTCACTCGACGACGGAAGCATGCTCAAGTTGACCACCGCACTTTACTACACGCCCCGCGATCGATTGATCCAGGCAAGTGGAATCACACCCGACATACGCGCCGGAGAAGGTCGTGCCGACTACGCCGACAGCCGACCCGGCATCGTAGCGGAGCGCGAAGTCGAGGGACATCTTCGACCACGAGACTTTGGCTGGAGGCGCGAGCAAACTCCCGACCAGAGCGCCGCAGTCGCCGCGTCGGGTGACGACGGCCAGCTACGCACGGCCGTCGAGCACCTCTTGGGCCTGATGCGCGTGTCTTCGTTCGCAGCTCCGAAGCGGAATCGCACGCGCGACTGAGCGCTGCACAACTCGGAGCCAGCCCACCGCCGCGGTGCAAGATGCAACGGACCCTTACCCCCCCTCTCTCGGCAAGGCAGCGCCTCTTTCTCCTGAGCCTGCTCGTGATTTCCGTATCTCTATTCGCGGTAGCCGACGCCCCCCCCCCGCCACCAGCCGAGACGGTCGAACAGTCGGCGGTGCGCGAGCGTTTGGCGAACTGGGAGGTACGCGACGCGAAAGCGTGGCAACAAACGCACGGCGACCGAACCATCCCCTGGCACGAAGCCAGCGGACACATGGCGATCGTCATCGACGATATCGGCAGAGAACTCCACATACATGACAAGCTGCAAAGCCTGCGATACCCTTTGACGTTCAGCGTGCTACCAGGTGCCGTCTATGCCACCGGAGCGCAACTTCGCCTGCAGGCGGATCGTCGTCGATATCGAGAGATCCTGCTGCATCTACCCATGGAGCCCAATGACGCCGCGGCCATGCGAATCGGAGCCGAACGTCGAGAGGACTTTCTCCTGTCTGCCGATACTCCCGAGCAACTCCGCGACAAGCTGGAGGCCGCGCTGCGCCGGGTCCCGAAGGCGGTGGGCATCAACAACCATATGGGATCACGGTTGACAGAAAAAGTGGCCGCGTTGCGAGCCCTGATGCCCACGCTGCGACGCCGGGGACTGTTCTTTCTGGACTCACGGACCACTGCGGAGACACGCGCCGAACAGGTGGCGAACGCGATGGGGGTACGTTCGCTGCGTCGACACGTGTTCCTCGACCATGACCCAAACCGGCAGGCGATGGAGCGAGCAATGAGCGCGGCGAGCGAGCAGAGTCGAGCTGGACCGGTCGTGCTCATCGCTCACCCCACGGCAACGGTGGCCGAAGTCCTGGCGCGGGAACTCCCGCGCCTGCACGAGCAGGGGATCGGAATCTACCCACTCAGCACCCTCGTGGGCCACGGCAGTGGGCAATGGGCGCGCAAGGCGCCGCTCTCAACTGGACCACACGCACCCCAACGCGCAGACACCCAGACCACATCCGCAGAGTATCCTTGACAGTGTTCTGAGGACGCAAATAAATTGATATGTCCGATGCCGCAGCGTCTCATCATTGAGAACCTCGACGGGGTTACGACCATAGTCCCGCTCGGGAGCTCCACTTTAACCATCGGCCGGACGGCCGGGAACACGATCCAGCTCAGCGAGCAGAACGTCTCGCGGGCCCACGCGAAGCTACTCGCCAGTGGATCTAGCTGGGAGATCCAGGATCAGTCGAGCTACAACGGAATCACGGTCAACGGAGCCACGATCGAACAAACCACGACACTGCACGAAGGGGACCTGGTGCAGATCGGGGACTACCACCTCGTACTCACCGACAGCTCCGACAAGCAAACGGTCGATCTCGGGCGACCGCGACGTTCATCCAATCAAGAAGAGCCTTTTCTCGCGTCCTCCAGCGCCGATCTCCCGCGACTCAGCGCCAGTGAGGTCTCTGCCCTGATCACGGACACAGGCGTCGGTGACGAGTCCCATGCGACGCGACGTTTCCCATGGTTGGCCGTGACGATCGCGGTCGGTTGCATCGCCATCATGACGCTCGTGGCGTATGCCTTCAGCGGCGACGAGGTCGCGAGTCCACGCTCGCCCGCGGCCAGCGACACGGCTGCGACATCTCACCCGACGCGACGCGCGTCGGACTCGAGGGCAGAACCTCTCCTTGAAGACGGTGACGATTTTCCTATGGCGAAGCTGCTCTCGAGCACCGGAGGACGGGGCGAAGATCCCTCGGCAGGTTCCGCCCGTCGCCACAGATCGGGCGCTTCGCGGCGTCGTCGAGGACGCTCGGGGCGCCCCAAAGCCGGCTCAGCAGAGAACGCAAAGGTCGCGCTGCGACAAGCGCGTTCAGCGGCGGCCAGCGGACGTCCCGGTCGGGCCTACGACATGGCGTCCAAGTCCTACGGACTGGCCGCTTCCCAAGCGGCACTGCTGGTCATGGGGCAGGCCGGATGCCAGTTGCGCCAATCGTCCAAAGCGAGACGCGCCTACCGCAAACTCAGCGACGCGCGCCAACTTGAGCTGGCCTCTTTCTGCGCCGAGTTCGGTATCGACTTCTAAGCGCACGTCCACGCTCCGGATCCCTGCCGTGTCTTCAGACAAAATCAACCACGCCGCGGATTGCCTGGCGGCCGGCGGGGTGGTCGTGTTCCCCACCGAGACGGTCTACGGTATGGGAGCTTCCGTCCGCCATCCAGGAGCGGTGGCCCGGGTATTCGCCATCAAAGGCCGCCCGCCGACGCGGGCGCTGATCGTGCATGTCGCCTCGGCTGAAGCTGCGAGAGCATGGGCGCCAAACATGCCGGCTTGGGCTGATGTCCTGATGGCCGAGCTTTGGCCGGGCCCCCTCACCTTGGTGGCACCGCGAGGACCGCTCGTGCCCAGTGTGGTGGTCGGCGGGGGCCAAACGGTCGCCCTTCGTGCCCCCGACCATCCGGTGGCGTCGGCGCTGCTGCGGAACTTGGCCCGGAAAGAGGGGGCGGCTGCAGGCATCGCAGCGCCATCAGCCAACCGTTTCGGCATGCCTCCGCCCACCACGGCGGGCCACGTGCGTGCGGACCTCGGCGACAAGGTGGATCTTATCCTCGACGGCGGCACCTGTGCCTTGGGTATCGAGTCCACCGTGATCACAGTGCTCGGGCACGCCCCCGCGATCATCCGACACGGCGCCATTCCCCGCGAGACCATCGAGACCACGCTCGGATGCTCCGTTGTGGACAAGGCGATCGAGACCACCCACGCAAGGCCACCAGCCACGCAGGAGAGGATATTCCCCGTGGACGTGCAGCATCTGACACACATGAAACTCGGCCCCCACGATGGGGTGATCGCTCGCGTTTCGCAGCCCATCGGCACCCTGTCCACTGCGCGATGGCAGGTGCTGTCGGCCGACGACCACGGTTTCGCGCGGGGCTTGTACGCAGCCTTGCACACCCTGAAAGCCGCCGGCGCGCTGCAGATCTATGTTCAGCGAGCAGCCGACACCGGCATCGGGCGAGCCATCAATGCCCGCCTCACGCGCCTCGCAGCGCGGCCCACGTGAACGCCCACTCGGGGCAACTCACGAATTGCAATATCTCATCGCTCGCTCGGGCTGGAGTGGCTCGTGATCGAAAACACCATCGCCGCCAGCGCCTCCTTACGAGGGCACGCACCAGGCCCTCCGTGCTACGGTCCGCCCGTGAGCGACGCTGTTTTTTCCACCATTGAACGCGGTCTCTCGGCGATCGAGTCCGACGACCTTGAAGGCGCCCAACAAGCACTGGAGCAGGCGCTGAGCCTGGGCTCCGAAGATCACGTGGGTGTCCTCCACCTCACGGGCATGCTGGCCTGGGCCAGCGGCGACCTGGAGAGCGCCTCAGGGTATCTGATGCAAGCTGTCGACCAGCGCCCCAATCGCCCGGAGGTGTACTTGGACTGTGCTGACCTCCTGCTCTCCACAGGTCACGAGCTCGATCTCGCCGAAGCGACGATTCGCTCGATGTTCAGCGTCGCTGGCGACGATGGAAAGAAAAAGGCCGAAGGCCAGCTACTCCTGGCCCAGATTCGTCTCGAGGACGACGACCCGGAGGAGGCTTTGGAGATCCTTGAGGAGGTGGATCCGGCCGAACGCGAACATCCCTCGCACTTGAGTACGCGAGGTGCTGTGCTGCTGGCACTCGATCGAGCAGCCGAAGCCGCGAGCGCCCTCGAGGAAGCGCTACGGGCGGAACCAGAGGATCCCGATCTCTACTACCAGCTCGGTGTCAGCCGCCACAGCCAAGGAGAGTCGGCCAAAGCGATCGATGCGATGCTCAAAGTCCTCGAACTCGACCGCACCGACCTCGAATGCGAAGACCCTAGCTACGCCGAAGGACAACGGCTGCGTGCGACACTCGAGGAGGTCATGGAGGACCTGCCGAACCCGGTATTGTCGTTGATTGCCAGTGCGCCGATCATCGTACAATCGCTCCCCACAGTCGACCAGGTGCGAGCGGGAGCCGACCCCCGAGGGGCAGTGAGCTTCGACCCCGGAGTCGACGACGACCCGGGCGACCCCACCGACCGGCCGCAACTCGGTCGCATCATCATCATGCGCTCGCAGGTGCTAGAGCAGGCCGACGACGACGACGACGTACCCGAAGTCCTCCTGATGGAGTTGCTGGCTGAGGTCCGGCGTTTCTTCAGCATCGAACATCTCTCAGTCGCCAACGTGGAGGCGTAGCGATGACGGCCACCACCACGCTTACCGCGACACCCAATCCCAAAGATCTCGTCTACGACTGGAACGAAAAAGATAGGCGAGGCCCACTACTTCGACGTGCGCCCCAGTTTCTCGATGAGAGCATTCGGGACGGACTACAGTCGCCGTCGGTGCGCGACCCTAGCCTCGAACAAAAAATCGAGTTGCTCCGCTTGATGGTGCAGCTCGGTATCGGTTCCGTCAATCTGGGCCTCCCGGGAGCTGGCAAACGAGCCCAAACGGACGCGGAGCACTTGCTTCGCTTCATCGTCGAGGAAAAGCTCGAGATCGTGCCAAACTGCGCGGCGCGGACCATGGCCGCTGACATTGAGCCCATCATCGAGATCTCCCAACGCGTTGGTGTGCCCATCGAAGTCACAACTTTCATCGGATCGAGCCCGATCCGGGCCTACGCCGAGGACTGGGACGTAGAAAGACTGGTCAAGCATACCCGCGAGGCAACAAAAATGGTGGTAGATGCCGGCCTCGTGGCGTCGTTCGTGACCGAAGACACCACCCGATCCCACCCCAAAACGCTGGATCTCTTGTTCCGTACGGCTATCGAGAACGGAGCCACGCGCCTGGTGCTCTGCGACACCTGTGGTCACGCCACCCCTGACGGGCTGCGCAACCTCCTGCAGTTCACCAAGGGTATCTTGCGTTCGATGGACGTGGAGGATCACGTACACCTCGACTGGCACGGACACAACGACCGAGGTCTGGCGCTCCCCCTGGCGATCTTCGCCCTCGAATGGGGCGTGGAACGTGTGCATGGCTGCGGACTCGGCATCGGTGAGCGAGTCGGCAACACCTCCATGGATCTGCTGCTTCTCAACCTGTACCTACTCGGCATGCTCGAGCCCGGCCGCCACGACATGTCCTGCCTCGTGGAGTACGTACAGAAAATCAGCGAAGCCACTGGGGTGCCGATCCCCCCCAGTTACCCCCTCAGTGGTCGCGACGCGTTCCGCACCGCCACAGGGGTCCACGCCGCAGCGATCATCAAAGCGGAAGCGAAGGGCGACTATGACCTAGCAGATCGCGTGTACTCGGCGGTGCCCGCCCGTACCTTCGGGCGTCAGCAAACCATCGAGGTGGGCCACTACAGTGGCCGCTCCAACGTGGTCTACTGGATGCGCGCGCACGGCTACGTGGCATCCGACGAGCTGGTCGACCACGTGTTCAAGGTCGTCAAGAAACAGAACCGAACCCTGACCACAGAGGATCTCGAAGCGATCATTCGCGCGGCCGGCGGCACCCCTACCCCAGCCAGCTAGGCGGGGTGGAGCCATCGAGGACACACCCATCAGGCTCTGGCCGAGGTGTCTCCCGGCCCACGCGTGGCACGGTGGTAGACTCTCCACATGCTACGACGCGCTGCTGCCCTCTTGTCGATGCTCCTCGGCACCGTGCACTTTGCCACCGGCTGCGCAGGCTCGGACGGCACCGCCAATGCTGCGAGCGGCAACACGGAAGAAGGCGACAACGGGGAGAGCAACGACAACAACAGCTCCAAAGGCAGCAGCCAAGAGAACGACAACGGCGACGCGAGCAGCCTATCGTGGACACCCCTCGGGCCCGAAGGCTGGTCCAGCTACGAGCCTCACGCGGACACTGTCAAGATATTCGTGAGCAGCTCACAAGGAGACGACACCCACACCGGAATGAGTAAGGAGCAACCGGTTCGAACCATTGCTCGCGCGCTGGAACTCGCACGGGAGCGTTCCGCGGCAGCCACCATCGCCAGACCCGACTGGATCCTGTTCAAAGCCGGCGATAGCTGGCATGAGTCCTTCCAATTGCGCGTGGACACCATCAAGGGCGGACTGAACATAGAGTACCCGTTCATCCTCACCAGCTACGGCGACGGCGACAGACCTCGCTTCATCTGGGCAGAGGCCGGGCCACTGTGGGGCTACGGCTGGTGGGGAGGAGACTATCCTACAGGGGACAGCGCCCCCGCCTACTGGTCCATCATGGGACTAGACTTTCACACGCCCACCAAGGACCCCACGTCCGACCGTTTTGACCCCACGAGAGTCTACGACGGCAGCAACCCGCCCGTCGTGGCTTTTCAGAACCAAGGACACCATATTCTGTTCGAGGACTGTCGCTTCCGCTACACAGCACTCATTGTCCAAGGTGGCAGTGACCACGTCGCGCTACGTCGCAATCTCTTCCTCGACAACTACGGCTACCATGACCACACGGACACCAACAGCGTCTACCACCACGCCCAAGGTCTGTATGTGAACGAGGTCGAAGATCTTCTCATCGAGGAAAATTTCTTTGACCACAATGGTTGGTTGGACGAGACCAAATACCCGACAACCGCCCCGACCATCTTCAATCACAACGCCTATCTCGACGCGTCGGTCACGAAAGTCATGATCCATGCAAACATCACCGCTCGAGCTTCTGCCGACGGATTCAAAGCTCGCGGGGGCGCGACTGTGAACAACAACCTTTGTCTGGAAAACGGCATCAACATCAACATCAACGAGCGTGGCACGCTGGATGTTGAACAGACGGCTCGCTACAACGTTGTACTGGACGCGCTCGCCCTCCCCCTTCACGGACCGGAAGAGTACTCGGGCCACCTGCCCAGGGCCTGGGGCATCAATTTCGGCACCATCACCGAATCTCGTCTCGACGCGACAGGAAATATCGTGGCCCACAGCGAATTTGGCTCCGCCCCGATCTCGGGCTCGTGCGCCGCGTTCCCTGCCTGCGTCGCCGGGCATCTTGTGCATAGCTGGGGTCCATTCCCAAACTCCGCCGGCTCGTTCCCTGACCCTGACCGCTCGATTTCGACCTACATGACATCCATCGGTCAAACGGCGTCGCTGGACGCGTTCTTGACCGAGGCCCGGCTTCAAGCGCGCAGCAACTGGCGCCGCGAGTACACCGCCAAGGCTGTCAACAGCTACATTCGCGCCGGCTTCGGCGTCGCCATGAACTAGCCCCGCTGCGTGAAGAATCTGGCGAGACTCAACAGCGCAGAAAACCGAAGGCCTTCAACATGCCCAGCGTTCCCCAAACTTCTTCGGCAGGAAGATGTTCATCCGCACACTGCTCGACAATTCGCGCCGCGGAAATGCGCTCGCGCATTTCGTGTTTGCAGTTGAGAACCTCGATCAGACGGATCGCCGAACCGATGGATACCCGATCCGGCCACTCGAATGTGCGACCACAGACGCCGACAATGAGTTCGTCGTCGTAACGCTCGTAACCAATGCGGTGGAACGCCGGAAACGTGAGCGTGTCGGCACGAGCGACCTGAGCGCTCCCGTCGATGGGCGGCAACGCAGCCCGGCCACCCGAGGTGAGAATCTCGAGTCCTGCGACGATATCGGCACGATTTCGCGGTGACGTGCGGTCGATGACCATGCTCAGCGCTAGCGAGCGACCGTCCATCTCGAAACCATGCACATAGGTGCCCGGCCAAAACACCAGATCACCAGGTTCTAGGTCGAAGGCGGCTTTCGCCTCCAGCGGTGGCGCGACCCGGTCATTGCTGTCCTCCACCCAGTCGGCGTCGTCATCTGTGAGCGACAACCCATCCCAAAACCGCACGCGCCGAGAGCCGTGCACCACATACTGAAAAACCGCCTCGTGGTGAGGGTCGAGGTGGTACCCGAAGGGAGTCTTGCGATAGCTCCCCAGAAAAGCATTGTAGCGATAACTACGCGGCCCGGTACCCCGCAACGTCGGACCCAGGAGTACTTGCAATCGTTGGAGCGCAGCCCAACTCGCACACTCGATGCCCGGTGCCTGCATGCCAAAGCCGTCACCTAGTTCCGCGCTGGTCTCCTCGATCCAATGGTCAAAGTCTCGGTGTGCGGGCGTGGGGAGATAGGGGGCCGCATCGAGTAGCACCGCCCCCCCCCTGTACAGCTCGGCCGGCCGTCCCGGGTCGGCCGCCGCGTGATCCGATGGCTCCGGCGGCGCGGCACCCCATACTGTTTTGAGCGCGCGTATCTTTCTTCGGGACATCTTCTCACGTTCGCGCGTGTGCACGATCCGGATCCAATCAAATACCTCCTGCAATTCGAAGAGTCGTCGTCCGCCGCGAATCACCGCTGGGATTCCATTTTCAAACAACCCCGCCATTTTCTCGGCATAGTCTGCCAAGCCTGCTGGCGCATCGGAGATAATTTGGGTTCTCACCTCCGCTCATGTGGCAGACATGCAGCGTGCCGTAAAGTCCTTTGTCAAGGTGATGCCGAACGGCCCTGGCGCGACCGCGTTCCACCGCCGGACCCCAACACAGCACGCGTTTCCATCTCACTTCCCGCTGAACTGGACCCCGTCAAATACGAATGTAGGGGCCCGCAACGAGGAATGCAGCCAAGGGTCGTCCCCTACAGCACGCAGCTGGGAGAACAAATCCAATAGGTTTCCGCTGATGTTCATCTCGCTCACCGCCCCCGCAACCCGGCCGTGTTCGATCATGTGGCCTTGGATTCCGAACGAAAAGTCGCCTGTCGTGGAATCCGAGTTCCCCCCCAGCCAAGACGTCACGTACACACCGCTTCCGACATCTGCGATCTGCTTCGCTAGATCTCCCGAACCGAGAGCGACGATCTGATTCGACGAACCGCCCGCTGTTGGCGGCATACCCAACTTGCTTCCGTAGTAGGTGTCGATGTAGTAATTCTGTAAAGTGCCCGCCTGCATGAGTTCCATGCGCTTGGCCGCGATCCCCTCACCATCGTAGGGCCTCGACCCCAGCCCGGCCCGGACAAGCGGGTCATCGACAACGGATAGTTTGTCCGCGACGACCTGGACCCCCAGTTTGTCCTTCCAGAAGGACTGTCCCTGCTGAATCGCGCCTCCGTTCGCGGAGCCGAGTAGGGCACCCAACAATCGGCCCACAGCCTGGGGATCGACAACCATCGGCGCGACAACGGTAGGTCCCTTTGTCGAGCCCAGTCGCGCCCGCGCGCGACGGAGGGCCTCTTCCCCCACCCAGGTCGGTGATAGCAGGGCGTCGAGGCGTCGCGACGACACGCCCATCCCATCGGCAGGACGTGCCTCGCCCTTATCTTTGAGGGTGACCGATGTATACATACCCACCGACGTCGCTCCCCATGAATCGGAGAACCCATTCGAGCTCGCGGAGGCGGTCTGGAACTGAGAATCGTAAACCACGCTGCTTACGGATATCAAGCCGTTCTGACCTAGGATCGGAGCATGCATCTCTTCGCACCATGCAAGCCTCGCCTCGGGCTGGATCTCCGACACGCGTGGATCGTCCAGGTCGAGGTCCCCGGGGCAGCGCCCCGCGTAGAGAGCTGGATCGCTGAGATGCCGATGCGGATCGGGCTGCAGCGCCCGAGTGAGCTCGATGGCTTCACCCACGAACTCCGAAAAACGGCGCGCCTCTAGGTCGCTGGTACTGTGGGTGGAATATCGACCGGCGACAAAGAGTCGTAGACTCAGACCGCGCGAGGTATTGTCTTGCACCCGCTCGAGCTTTCCCTCGCGTACATGTGTTTCTAGGCTCCGTACACGCGAAGCGTCGGCCCAGGCCGAGTCCGCCCCTTTCTGTTTGGCGAGCTCGATCGCCTGTTCGGCCCGTGCAAGCAGTGAGTCGTAATCAGGCATTCGTACCTCCCACCGTCAGCTCGGATACCAAGACCGTTGGCAGGCCCTGTGAGACCGGTACGCTTTGGCCGTCTTTTCCACAGGTCCAGCCGCCCGTGTCGAGCTTGAAATCGTTGGCCGCCATCGTCACGGCTTTTAGGGCCTCAGGACCATTGCCGATGATATTGCAGTCCTTGATGGGCGCCGTCACCTTTCCATTCTCGATGAGCCAGCCGTTCTTGATGTAGAACGTGAAATCCCCCGCCCCGATCTGCACCTGCCCATTCGTAAACGTCTCCGCGATGATCCCCTTCTTGACAGATGCGATGATTTCCCCAGGTGTGTGGGGTCCATCCATCATATAGGTACAACGCATGCGCGGCAGCGGAGCGTGACGAAACGATTCTCGCCGTCCCGACCCCGTGCTCTTGACACCATAGTGTCTCGCGCTGATGCTATCATGCAGATAGCTGGCAAGGACACCATTTTCCACGAGAACAGTCTTGCCGCACGGTTCGCCCTCATCGTCTACGTTAAGCGCGCCGCGATGGTGAGCAACCGTCCCATCATCCACAATATTCACGAAGTCGGGGGCTATCTTCTTGCCCAGCATGTCCGCGTAGATGCTGGTGTTCTTACGGTTGAAATCCGCCTCCATCCCGTGGCCGATGGCTTCGTGCAACAAGATACCGCTGGCGCCCGCGGCGAGGACCACCGGAAACTCCCCGGCAGGCGGACGCCGAGCCTCGAACAAGATCATCGTGCGCTCGGCCGCCTCCTTGACCACGGCCGCCAGCCGCTGCTCGCTGTACCATTCAATGCCCTCCCGCGCGGCGATATTGGAACCGTGCGACTGCGTCACACCGTTTCGGGTGGCCGTCAAACTCACGTGAAGGCGCGTCATCGGACGGTAGTCCGTGACGATGCGTCCGGCTAGATCAGCCAGCAACACGCGCTCCTCGCTGTCCGCCCAGTAGATCTGCACCTTCTCGATCGCCGGATCACTGCCCTTGGCCAGCTCCGCCACGCGTCGGATGAGCGGTAGCTTACGCTGCACCCCAACGTCCGCCCATGGCACGGACAACTCGTAATACGAGGGACAACGTGTCGTCCGAAACGCGCCCGGGACCTCGATTCGTCCCCCCTGTGCGCCACGAGCGATGGCGGCCGCGCTCCGTGCCGCGCCCTTCATGGACTCGGGGGTCAGCTCCTCTGTGTAGGCGTAGCCCACCTGGTCACCAACAACGGCCCGAACCCCAACCCCCTGGTCCACACTGGTGGATGCCCGGCTCACGATACCGTCTTGGAAGACAATGCTGTTGCTACGTGAGTGCTGGAAGTACACGTCTGCCTGGTCGACACCGTGTCGACTGAGCTCGCCCATCACCTCGCGGATGGTGGACTCGGACACGGCAAACCATTCGAGGTACGGCTGTGGATCACGCGATTCGTTCATGGAGAAGAGGCCGCACAACCGGCCAGGCGCACTATAGCAGGCTCGCCCTCTCCGACGGCCACGCCCGCGTTTGGGTCAGTTCGAAGCGAGCGCGCTCGGGCAAGCAGCACAGCCAAGTCGCGCCAAAAAAAAAGCCCGCCTCTTTCGAGGCGGGCATAAACCTGGCAACGTCCTACTCTCCCACAGAGTGACCCCTGCAGTACCATCGGCGCAAGAAGGCTTAACTTCCGAGTTCGGGATGGGATCGGGTGT
>JAZGFE010000329.1:0-12688 GCA_036479215.1 Nannocystaceae bacterium
CGGATCCAATAACCTCAACATCAGCGCCACCGATGGGGTGCCCATGACGGTCACAGGCGCCGCCGTGCTCAGCGTGCCGGCGGGCGGCGATTACACAGGGAACACCGACGACCGCATCCAAGTCCTCGGACGAAATCTAGATCGAAACGGAACCATCATTGCGACAGGGGTGCCCTACCTGATCTCCGAGGACATCCGCGTCATCGACGGCGCCGCGGTGACCATCGAGCCAGGCGTAAGTTTCCACATGGCAGCGGATACGGAGCTCACAGTGGGGTGGAACGCCTCCGACGCCGAGATCCAAGCGGTCGGTACCCAAGACAGCCCCATCGTTTTCAGCGGTGTGGGTACGACCGCGGGATACTGGACGGGTATCACGATCGAGCGCAACGTGAAGTCGAATTCGAAGTTCGAGTTTGTGACCATCGGACACGCGGGTCCGAGCGCAAGCGCGAATCTCACCTTACGTCGCCTGTTCGACATCACCAACTCGACGCTACATGACTCGGCTGGGTACGGCATCTTGCGGGAAGGCGACGATGCAACGGACTACGTCACGCCCAACGCGTTCGAGGACAACGCCCTAGGTGCCGTGGGCGAACTCTAGCGACACCGCTGCGCCTTGCGCCTGCTGCTGCGACGCGACGCGACGCGTTCGGGACGAACGCGGCCGGCCGTTCCCGCAGGCGGTGTGATCGTGAAGGTCGGCTCCGTGGCGCCGTGCGCACTGTGCGCCCCGTGCGCCTCCGTGCCCTCACCCGGCCGCAGATCCGCCCCGGTCTCCGAGCCAGACAGGCGCGCGCGATACGTCGAGGCTGGGTGTGAATCTCCGCACTTGGAGCCGTGAAGACGAGCAGATAGGCTCCGCGCGCATGAGCAATCGCGGCCAATCCTGGGTCGTCCTCAAATTCGGGGCGACCAGCGTGTCCACGGCGGCGGAATGGCACACCATCACCAAGATCCTGATGCGACGGCGGGCCGAGAACCAGCGTGTCGTCCTGGTCTGCTCCGCCATCGCTGGTGCTTCCGACCTCCTCGACGCCAGTCTCGCAGACGCACAGCGCGGCGACTTCAGACCGACCCTGGCCCGGATTCAAACGACACACGACAGCCTCGCAGCGAAGCTCGGCCTCAACGCGTCCGAGATATGTGGCGCCGCGTTGCGCGAGCTTGAGCGCACGTTGATGGGCGTGTCTCTGCTCGATGAAACGACCCCACGCCAGCGAGCACGCGTCATGGCTTGTGGCGCACTCATGGCATCCCGTATCGGCCACGCATTCCTGCGCCTCCAAGCCGTAGACGTGGGCTGGGTGGATGCTCGATCCTGCCTGCTTGCCACTGAAGCCGACCCCCACGCGACTCCCTCCATGCGCTACTTGGCCGCAAGTTGCGAGTCCACGGGGGATTCGACGGCAGTCCAAACGATCACCGAGGTCGGCACGCCCATCGTGATCACGCAAGGCGGCGTTGCCCGCAGCCCTCGAGGCGATACTGTCTTGCTCGGCCCCGGTGGCTCGGACACAGCCGCGGCCTACTTCGCCGCAAAATTGGCGACGCAGCGATGCGAGATCTGGACCGGCGTTCCGGGCATGTTCACAGCGAACCCGCACCAGATCCCCAACGCGAGACTGCTACGGACGCTCGACTACGGAGAGGCGCAGGAGATCGCTTCCACCGGCGCCCGTATCCTCCATCCTCGCTGTATCCCCCCGCTCGCGCGCGCCAACATCCCGCTTCATATCCGCTCCACGTCGCATCCCGAAGGGAGCGGCACCATTGTCGGCGCGCGGAATCTGGTGTCTACCCCTCAGGTCAAGGCCGTCTCCGCCCGCAAGGGGATTATGCTGATCTCCATGGATACGATCGGAATGTGGCATCAGGTCGGGTTTCTGGCCGACGTGTTCGCGGTGTTCAAACGCCACGGCCGCTCGATCGACCTACTCTCGACTTCGGAGACCAACGTCACCGTCTCCCTCGACCCGACGATCCCCCTCGAGGGCGCCGAGCCCCTCGCCCTGCTGCTAAGCGATCTACGTCCCTACTGTAGCGCTCGGGCAATCGGACCATGTGCCGCGGTCAGCCTGGTGGGGGACCGTATCCGCGCCCTGCTCCACCGCCTGGGGCCCGCGCTCGAAGTATTCGAGGAGCAGGAGATCCATCTGGTGAGCCAAGCGGCGAGCGACCTGAACCTCACTTTCGTCGTGAACGAGGATCAAGCTGAGCGTCTCGTCACTCGCCTCCACAACGAACTGGTCACCGCCGACGGCAACGACGCGGTGATGGGGGCCACGTGGCAATCACTGTGCCGAAACGAGGACCGCCCGCCTGCGACGCCTCGCTGGTGGCATGGAGATCCCAACCAGATCGTCGCGCTGGCCGATCATGGCACGCCCACGTACGTCTACGATGCGGCCTCCGTACGCCAAGCCTGCAGCGACCTGGTTGCCATGAAGCACGTGAACCGGCTCTTCTATGCGGTCAAGGCCAATGCCCACCCTCAGCTGCTGCGGCTCATCGTTGCGCAGGGCCTGGGTCTCGAATGCGTTTCACCCGGAGAAATCGATCACTGCCTCGCGTCCGTTCCCGATCTCCTTCCCGATCAGATTCTCTTTACCCCCAACTTTGCCCCGCGGACCGAATATGAGGCGGCCTTCGCCCGCGGCGTCGGGGTCACCTTGGACAACACCGAGCCCCTCGACGCGTGGCCCGATGTCTTTCGCCATCGCGAGATCAAAGTCCGCATCGACCCCGGCCAAGGCCGTGGTCACCATCGCTACGTTCGCACAGCGGGCGCTATATCCAAGTTCGGCGTCGCACCCGATCAACTCGACGCCCTCGAGCAACGTATCCGCGCGCTGGACGTGAAAGTCGTGGGACTACACGCCCATACCGGCAGCGGCATCCGGACCCCGGAGAACTGGTGTGACACGGCTTTGTACCTAGCGGATGTGGCACAGCGCTTCGCCGAAGTGACCCACCTCAACTTAGGGGGAGGCCTTGGGGTTCCCGAAAAATCGGGTCAAAGCCCTCTCGACCTCGCAGCGGTGGACGCCACACTCGCCAAGGTCCACACGGCCTACCCACAATATGATCTCTGGCTGGAGCCGGGACGCTACGTCGTCGCCACAGCGGGGATCTTGCTGGTGCGCGTCACCCAGACGAAACGGAAAGGCGAGTTCATGTACGTCGGTGTCGACACGGGAATGAACTCGCTCATCCGACCGGCGCTGTACGGTTCGTGGCACGATATCGTGAACGTGAGCGGCCTGGCTCGCAACGAAACGGAGATGGTCATCGCCACGGTGGTCGGCCCGATCTGCGAAACAAGCGACACCTTGGGCCACAAGCGACGTCTCCACGCCCCGCGTGAGGGTGACGTGCTGTTGGTGGACGTCGTCGGTGCCTATGGGAGATCCATGGCCTCGAACTACAACCTGCGCCCGCCGGCCCGAGAATTCGTCCACAACGACGCCGAATGACCCTGGCGCGGCACTGCCGCCGTGTTTCCCTTCACGCGCACCAGCTTCAACTGGACAGGGGCGGGGGCACGACGTCCACTCGCAAACGGTTCAGTCGCAGACGGGATTCGCTCTGGGGCCCAGATCCGCCCATTCGATCTCGCCATCGATCCGACCCCAACGCGCGTCGGTGTAGTCTTCCAGATCGATCAGCGCGTCTGCGTCGCCCTGGTTCCGGGTGCAGCAACCGTCGCAATCCTCGTCGCTACACGTATCGATGATATTGACGATCATCCGTTTGCCGCCAGATTTGATGCACAACTCGTGATGGGCGAGCTCCCTAAATTGGGGGTAGGCGGCCGCAATGTTGGTATTTCTGACCCAGGGCTCTGGCTGTATGCCCTGACAGCCTGCGAAGAGCCCCGTCCACTCGCAGCCATTGAAGTCGGCGCACTCTTCGCTGTCGGGGTCTGGGTACGACGTGTAGTGCGTTTTGCGGCCGGACTTCCATACGAGGCTCGCATCGTCGCACGCCTCGAGCGAGGCGGATCCACCCCCCCCATCCAAGTCCGAGTCCGAGTCCGAAGCGGGTGCGCCCGTGGACGGCTCACCCACACGCCCTGCATCGCAAGCACATATCCACCCGAGGAGTAGACCAGCGGATACGTAGGAGTGGAGCGGAGTGCGGGGGCGCGCGAGGTTCACTTCAGCATCTTAGCGCCTCTTGGGCACACAGACATCTCAGATGTTCTTCGAGCCGTGGCAATTTCCCACGGGAGCTCGTTCTCGAGAGCTTTGCCGGGTCTCACGGTACTCACGGTACTCACGGTACTCACGGTACTCACCGTTTGCCGAACGAGGGGACCCTCCTCACCTGAGGGGCGCACATGGCGCAAACTCCGGTGCACGACCGGCGCTCGGTCGAGATCGGAGCAGGCGCCGGTGGGACCCCGCCTACAGGGAGGGGTCCTCCACGCGACCAAAGAATAGGATCTGATCGCTCGGCTTGTCCCGGATGACAAACATGAAGGGCCGATCAACGTGAAACGTCTCGACTTTCGGGGCCGAGTACACGCGCATGGTCGTGGCGGTGGCCGCCGCAGCCTCAGCGCCTTCCTCGTTCACTTCGACGAACGTTTGGTGGATGACATCGTCGATCCACAACCGTTCCTGCCTACTCATGGCACCAAACTCGGCCTCGTTGGGACGAAAGGCCTTGCGGATGCCCAACGATTCGAGCAGGGGTCGCAATCGCGTGGACTCGGCCGCAGCTAGACGAAAGCGTGGCAGCTTGATATCGAGACGCCCCGGCCCCACCTGGTGGGTCCACTTGTCGAGATTGTCGGGCGTCAAGGAAGCTTCGAGGGCGGGCAGTCCCTTGGCGTCGCGGGGTAGCAAGATATCCATGACCAGCTTGCCACCCGCGTAAGGGAACTCGACCACCATGACCTCGGGGGACGCGTGCCAAAACCCAGACCGTTGGGCCTGCATCATCGGAACACGTACTTTTGCGCCCCGAGCCGTCGTAAATGCTCCGGTTCGGGTTTGGGTGGCGTCGAAAGGATGCGCCCACTGTCCTTTGAAGTACAAGGCATTGACTAGCACCAGCCGCGTCGCCGCGTGCACCGTGCCCGGACCCAACAAATTCTCGATACGGTTCTTCGTCTCCCCGGCGACCCATGTATTGATGGTCTGCCGCGCCCGATTCGATGCACCACGGAAGTCGACGGGCAGCAGCTCCGCTCGGTACGCACCCTTGGTCAGGGCCAAGAACGCAGGCTGAAACGAAGAACTCTTGTCACCGAAGAGCCGGTTCGCCACGCGTAGCTCCATGCCCGGACCTTGATCCGTGGCCCACGCCGCCAACAGCGGGCCGTATGCCGCATGCACATCGGACGTGGGCGAACGCCCCCAAACGACACCGCGAATCTCGTCGGCGGTCACACCCTCGGCACCTCCGTAGGTCATCGCCAGCGAGGCGGCGATACTAAATGGTGAGAACGCAACATTCCCCGGTTGCGCGGCGAGTTTCTTGTACGCCTCCACCGCGAAGGCTGTAGTGGTGGGCATCTTGGCCTCGATAGCTGTGGACGCCGATGGGAGCGCGCTGGCGAAGGCGGCGGATTCGCCACGCGCGGCGGATTCGCCACGCGCGGCAGCGTTCGCCTGATAACGCACGCCGCTCGCCTCAGGATCGGCCGGGGCAGCGGACACGGCAGGCGAAACTACCCTCTCGGTGACAGGCTGTTCCGAGGGCTCCGGAACCGGGGCGCAAGCGGACACAGCTGCAAAGGCTGCAAAGGCTGCGGGCAGAGCGATGCGGGGGAAAAATCGGGGGGCGCGCGCCTGTAGCATGGCCTGTAGCATGGACTTGGGTACTCCTCGTTGATTCGGCTGGACCGACATGTTCCTGCCAACGTGGACGACGAGCATGCGGTCTGCACCCTGCCGGCGTCTCCGCGATGATAACCGGACTCCGAACGTTTGGATCCCCAACCATACGCAGTACACGCCCGCGGAGAGCCGCACGCCCGGTTGCCCGATCCGCATACCCGCCCGATCGACCGGGGCGATCGGGAGCGCCCTGCCTGGACCAACAGGCGTGGTCGGCGCGCTTCTTCGTCGCGCTTCTTCGTCGCGCCGACCAGATGTAGAGTGCGCGCGCCGAGGAGGGTGCCCCCCATGCCCGCCCACCAGATCACGTTCCCAGACAAGCGACGGGTTAATCTCACCGCCGCGCAAACAGGACCATGACCACGCCCACGACCCAGGCCGCCACCAGGAGCTTCATTCCCCGAGCCAGCACCCTCGCCCGCTTCGCCCGTTGCTCCCCCGGCACATCGGCCCTTGTCTTGGGGGCAACCTTGATCGCATGCGCTTCCGAGACCTCCCGCACCCCGCTCCGCCCGACGGCGGTCGAGGCCCCCAGCGACAACTATAGCCGCGCCGCGACGGGCGACGACGCGACGGTCGGTGACGACGCGACAGTCGTGGACGACGCGACGGTCGTCCACGACGCGACGGCCGGCGACGCAAGCCAAGCTTCGCCCCTGCCGTTTCCGCTCAAAAATGGCGTCGTGCAGCCGGATGGGCTCATCACCGGCGGTCAGCCGAGTCTCGCGGAGCTACAGTTCGCCCAACAAGCGGGGATCAAAGTCGTGATCACACTCCGCGTCGAAGGGGAAGCAGGAGAAACCGGCGAGGCCGAGCTGGCGAAGCAGCTCGGCCTCGAATTCGTGCGCATCCCGATCGCGGGCCCGGACGACCTCAACCTCGTTCACGCCGCGACCTTGGCTCGGGAGCTCGGGGCACGCGACCCCGGTAGCGTCTTGCTACACTGCGGCAGTTCCAATCGAGTGGGCGCACTATTGGCGCTCAAGGCCCACTTCGTCGACGGTCTCGATCCGAACGTCGCACTCTCTCTCGGCAAAGCATCGGGACTCGGGAGCCTCGAACCGGTCGTACGCGAAAAGCTGCAACACGCCACGCCATGATCAGACCGCGCGAGGACGCGACATACCGCGTCCTCGCTGGCACGCTGTCGCCCAAAGACCTCCACGCGACGACGCCTAGGGTCGGCACTTACCCGCTTGTGCGGCTCGGACGATCTCTGAGATCTCGAATGGTGAGAGCGCCCGGTCGTAGAATGTGAGCTCGTCCACCACTCCTTCGAGACGCAGGTCCCCCGATTCGTTCGCGCCGATGCGCAGCGGTGTCGGATGACCGAGCTGGGATCTGCTCCCGGTGGGGACCGCCTCGGAACGCCCGTCGATGTACGCGAGCACCTCCCCCGATGCGCGAACGAGCGCACAGTGGTGAAAGCTGTCACCCGAACTCAGCTGTTGGCTGCCCCGGAGCACAGTCTGCGCGGCGAGGACCGTCAGCGTCCCACTCTCGCTCCGTGCCATTCCGTAGCCCCGGTCGTCGAAGGGATCCGTCTCCGATGCGTTGTTCAGGATGAACCCGCTGTGGGCACGGGTGCTTTGCAGCCAAAACTCGACGCTGAAGTCGTCTTCAAAATCGAGCAGGTCGGATCCGACGATCTCCAAAATACTCAGTCCGTCGAACAGGAAACCCGTCCCGATCCACGCTTCTGCCAAGGTGACCTCCCCCGCGACCGCAGCGAGTTCGAACCCCGCCAAGATATCCTCGAACGCCGTCTTTTCCTCCGCTGGCCACCACGCCACCGCACCCGCGGAAAGGGGCACGCAGCCGTCTGGATCCGAATCGGGGTCGCCTCCGGTGGAGCTCTCGCCGCTGCTCCCGTCGCCTCCGGTTGCCGAGTCCCCCGTCTCTGCGTCTCCCGTTGTCGAACTATCGTCGGCCGAGCCATCGTCGGCCGAACCCGTCGCTGTGGGCTGCGAATCGGGGTCCGTCTCTCCCGTGTCGGTTTCGTCGATCTCGCCACCGCCTCCACTCGTCTCGCCGAGAGTGTTGTCGGTTCCCACGGCATCCGTGCCGCCCGCGGGGGTGTCGAGGGTCGTACCCGGGCTCGGCCACGCCTCCGCTGGCGTCGGGTCGACACCCGCGCTCCCCGACTGCTTGCCCTCGGCGACGACGTACCCTGGGTTCATCTCGACGCACCCTCCCAGCAGACCGCTATGGAGGACGCACCACAAGAGGGCGGAGAATCGCTGAAAGCGAGGCGCGTCCGGGATCCACATGCTCCTCCAAGCGTAGCGCGCACTCGGGTGATCCACCGCTTCCGGTGCTCGCGCAACCTCCCCACACCCACCACCGCGTCGGCGACCCGAGCACACCCCACCGCTTACGTAGGCCATCGTCCCTACGTATACGTACGACGACCGACCCCGACCAGAGATCGCGGCCGGACCGAACCGCAACCTTCGGCGCGATCAATCGGCGTTGGGCGTCCCCGGTGACGCGCCCGCTCCTGGATGCGCTGCCCAATACCGCGGCAAGTCACAGGCCATGGGATCCGCTCGCGCGCTACTCTGGCCCGGATCGGTGTCCAACATCGCGGAGAAGCTCGAAACGAGCGCCGGTGGATCGGCGCGATACAAGGTGAGCGGCTCCCCCGTGTTCTTGATCCCACCCGCCCCGAGGCTCGCATCCACGTGAATCCGCGGCACCTCATCGGGCACCGCCACATCCCCGTTCGTGCCGCCTACGAACGCTTCTGAGACCACCAGCATCCGCGCCCGCCATGGTAACTCGAAGGCCGGAAGCCCATCGCCAGGCGGTTCGGCTCCCTCCATGAGAAGGCCCCGCACGTCACTCCAAGGAAGGTCCGAAAGCCACAACCCCTCGACCCACTGCGGTGGCGAGCCCGGCTCGGCCAGCGAGACGAGTTCGACGAATTCTTCCCGCGGCTCGAGGCCCAATGGATCGCCCAACACTTCCGAAATCGCCACGCGTGCCAACGTGGGATCAAAGCCCGGGCCCGCCCGTTGTTCGCTCGATAGGACGACTCGGTGACCGGCCAGGTCTTCGAGGGTGAGACGGTAGGAGATGGGATCATGTGGCGCGTAGCCCAGTTCCCCCAGGGGAAGCGCGAGCGCGAACGACCCCCCGCCTGAGAAACCCGCCACGCGCTCCCCCGCCTGCAAGGACGCGACAACCGGCCTGTCCGAGGGTACCCAGGCGAAAAGGCAACGTCCTTCGGTCCAGACCACGACGCCGGACAAAGAGGGTGGGTCAAGCACCTCGCCGGGCCCCACGCGAAACCACTGGGCGTCGCGCGTGGGCACAGCCCCGCGCCCCCAGCGATCCTCCACATCGAGCGAAACCACCTTGTAGCGCCGCTCGGATACAAGTTGCTGCATCATCCGCCACCTGAGGCAATACCCCCCAACCCACCCCGCGCACCACGTCGGATCCGACGCGATGGCGCCCTGCCCCCGATCCGACTCGAGGTGCAAACGGTCCGTAGATCGCGGGAGTTCGACCGGGCTGCGGAACACGGTCTCGAGCCAGGCAAGGTTCGTGGGCACGTTGCGCTCCCCCGGTTGCGGCCACACCAACTGTGGGTACGGGCCCGAGGAAGCCTGCCCCGCCGTCACAAACTCTCGACGCCAATGGCGAGCAAGACCGTCGCCGCCTGCCAATGGCGCACCGCTGAGGTCCCGCACGCCCTCCCCGATCACGAAGGTGTAAAGGGTGTGGGGCTCCAATGCACGACGCGGTCCCACTTCCAAACCGAGCGCCTCGCCACCTTCCCAACTCGTGGACACGGCTTCGCCGACGAACTGGCCACGACCGAGCGCCGCCAGTTCCGTGGGCCCGAGGGGATCGACCCAGCACACTCCGTGCACGCAAACACCCTCCTCACAACGAGGATCGGGATCACACACGCCCACGCGATCCCAAGCCACGATCCCCACAAATCCTGGCCGCACGCTGCTCGGATCCATCGCCTCGGAGAAACGCACATGAAACGTGGGCCACACGCCCACGCCAAAAGTACGCGCGTCGGACAAGGACGAACCCGCCACCCGGGGCGCATCGAGATCTGCGAACTTCGGGTCGAGGCAGGCACCCAAGAGCGCCGCAAGGAGTAGAAAGGTACAGGAGCATCGTCGCACACCAATCTGGTCGGCCACCCCGCAAGGACGTTGCGGAACAACACACCGTTCGCTCCGCGCCCATCCCACATCCGTGCACGCGTCCGCACCCATCGCCCGCCTCCACGCCCACGCCCTCCCCACGCCGCTCCACGCGCCCAGACCGAGATGTTGTGCACTACGGCGTCTACCCGACAGCGATCATACAACTTCAGTTTTCCCCGTTGAAGCGTACGGAGATGGATGCGGTCCGGGTAGCCCCGCCCGCATCCGCGGTCCGGGTAACCCCGCCCGCATCCGCGGTCCAGTGGCACGGAATGCCGCCCATGTTGGCTGCTTCGCAGATGTGTCGCCGCCTAAGCGGCACAGTGGCTCGGAAGCCTGCGTAGGTTCGCTGCCTCGGCGATGTGTCGGGCCGCGATCACGCCTGCGACCTCCTCCCCTTCGCCGACGAGATCCGCAATCGTCCGGGCCACACGGCGCAAGCGATGCTGCACACGTGGGCTGAGCCTGCGCGCTTTCGCCAACGAGGCCAACAGTTTCTGCGCGTCGCGGGTCATCTCGCAGTAACGCTCCAGCGCCTGCCCTTCGGTGCTCAGATCCGCGTTGGTTCGAAACGGCGTCTCCGCGTAGCGCCGATTTTGATGCTGCCACGCCCGGGCGACTCGGGCACGCACCGTCGCCGTGCCTTCCGCACGCGGCGTGGCGGCCAGTTCGTCGGAAGACACGGGCGTCACCGGGACGACAAGATCGATCCGATCGAGGAGGGGCCCCGACAGCTTGCGTTGATAGCGTTCGATGCTGCGGACGCTGTCTGTGCACGCGCGCTCCGGGTGGCCGAGGAACCCGCACGGACATGGGTTCATCGCCGCCATGAGCTGGAAACGCGCCGGAAAAGTGAGGCCATGACCCGCACGTACCACCGACACCTCCCCCGCTTCAAGCGGTTCACGCAGGCCTTCCAGGCAAGCACGCGAGAACTCGGGCAACTCGTCCAGGAACAAGATACCGCGGTGGGCCAAGCTGACTTCACCCGGACGCGGCGGATTACCACCCCCCAACAGCCCCGCGGCGCTGACGGTATGATGCGGCATGCGCATAGGTACACGTCGGGCCAAGCTGACCGCGACATCGCCTCGCGCGACGCTATGGATCTTCGTAACCTCAAGGGCGGACTCGGTCTCGAGCTGTGGATAGAGCCCGGCCACGCGTCGAGCCAACATGGTTTTTCCCACACCCGGCGGCCCATGTAACAACAAGTTGTGTCCGCCGGCCGCCATCACCTCGGCCGCACGCCTCGCCATCGCTAGCCCGCGCACGTCCGCCATATCCGGCATGCCCGAGGCCGAAACCAGCACGTGCCCCACCCGCGGTGGCGGTGCTGCGGCCAGGAGTTTCTCGCCTCGAAGATGGCCGATGAGGGTCGGGAGATCCGGAACCGAGATCACCTCGAGCCCTGGAATCAAACCTGCCTCGGCCACGTTTCCCTCCGGCAAAAAAATTCTTTTGTAGCCCCCTCGACGGCCGCAGTCGGCAACGACCAACGCCCCACGCACGGGCCTCAAGGTCCCGTCGAGTGCCAGCTCTCCCCACAGCACGCAATCTTCCAACGCCTCGTTCGGTACGATCTCGTGCCCGGCTAACAACGCGACTGCGACGGCAAGGTCGAGACCCGGGCTGTCCTTTCGGCGGTCGGCGGGGGCCAGGTTCACCACTTGTTTCCGCGGACGAATCTCGTGTCCGCAGTGGGCGAGCGCGACCTTAACCCGCTCGCGGGCCTCGTGGAGGGCACCACTCGCCTGACCCACGACCGTCAAACCGGGGAGGCCGAGACCCACGTGCGCCTCGACGGTGACCATATAACCTTCGACACCGTGGATACCGGCGGAATAGCTTCGACAGAGCATCGGGCGCTCTTCAATGCACGAAGCGTGCCAATCCCCTGTGACGGGCTGCGCCGTACGCAGCGCGTCGCCAAGGGCCCTCACGCGCCCTCACGTGCTGGGAGAAGCCGAGTTTCGTATCGCGGTCGCCAACACCCCACAGTCGCACCGTGCTGAGAATGGCCCACCGCTCGGACGACGTCCGACCCCTTGGCCAACCCAACCCAACCCAACCCAACCCAACCCAGCCCAACCCAGCCCACAGCCCAGCCCAGCCCAGCCCAGCCGGTCAGAAAATCGGAATCCCCATAGAAGCCGCTTGGGGGGCAGGATCATTCCCCGGCGATGAAAATGTCGAGGGCGCTGTGATCGCTCGCTTCTCCTCGGCCGAAGGAGCCAGTGACGTACACGCAAGCCTTACCGTCCGCCAACGCCTCTGCGTCGCGAAGGCGGCCGCGAAGACTTTCCAGGCGGCCCGTCGACGCCCTCCTCCGACGCCGCCCTCCGACGCCTCAGGAGGCCATTCATCTTCACCCTCCCAGGGAAAGACGCGGGCGAAAATATCTGCCTGATCCCTCGCATCGTCGCGGCGATGATGAGTGTGTTCGCTCTGTGGCTGGAGGTGCGCGGGCAGGCGATTTCGCCCGGCGCGGGCAAACGGACGGCCTGCCTTGACCGCGAACGTCGTCTTGAGGACGGAGCAACTCGAGTGGGTGCAGATCGTCTCATTGCAAACGCCGAATTCAGCGACTTAGAGAGGGATCCTGGGCGGCCTGGGACTCGAGATCAATAGCGTTGGGGGTTGAATCGCAGCGAATTCCGG
>JAZGFE010000330.1:0-25157 GCA_036479215.1 Nannocystaceae bacterium
AACGTAGAGCCGCCTCACCCGATCATCCGGTCAAAATAGCGGCGTGATCACGCCCTAGAACTTTCCACTGCCGAGCTCCCAGGTAGAAACTCGATTCCTCTGGGATCGGCTCCCCGTTGAATATTTGCTCCATCCTAGGCGCGTACAAAGTTGTGAAACTCTGTCGATAGAAATTTCGCAATGGATCCAATATGACGTGGCAATTGTAGCAGCTACTTTGCGGGTCGGCATGATCGTCATCGCCTGCAAACGCGCCGGCGATCTCCGCTGGATTGAAGAACTCCGACTCGGCTTGCAAGTTGTGTCCCAGCGCCACGATGAGTGCCTGATTGGCCGTCACGCGAAAGGAATTGTCGATATTGGTGCTCCAGTTGGCGAAATAGACTGGCGTCGTGAAAAAGCCGACATGCTCGCCCGCCAGCACGATCGTATCCGCCTCGCGGAGCGAGAACAGGTCCCAAAATACGGTCTTCGCCTCGCCGTCCTGCGCTTGCACAATGGTCACCGGGCGTAGTTTGAAGTCCTCCTCCTCCAACCATCGTGTCAACAAGGTCGGGCAGTCGGGGAAACGTCGGCCGCCGAATGTGAACATCAGGCGCGCGAAGTCCTGGAGACGTGGCACGCCGAGTGTGTCGAGGCAAGCTTGCGTTGGGGGATCAGTGTGCTCCAGCGAAAAGGTCATGAAATTGACCGACTGGGGATCGAGGCTTTCCGTGAGTGGAATCTGCTGCTGTCCCGCATCGAAATAGGTCATGACGAGGTCGGCGTACTCGTTTTTCAGCCACGCTTGTGCTTGCGGCTGATCGGTGTCGTCCGCTAGCCCTTTGCCGTCGATGTACGCATAGAGCATCATCATGGCCGTACTCATGTAGTAGCGTCGCGTCGAAAGCAGCTCGCTAAACGGACGACCGTTGTGTACCAGATCAACGGCGGTCCGCGCGAAACTGTCGGTCAGACCACGCAGGAGGAGCGTATCTGCAGGCGGCTGCCAGGCGGCGGTCACACTGCCCGTCTGCAGATTGAAATCCGTCACGGGGACCGGCTGCTGCTGAAAGTGATGCTGGAAGAACCATTGCAGTCTACGGTCGAACGCCGGCAAGGTCATCCAAGAATCGATCAGGTCAGGCAGGGCCGCGTGGTTGGACTCGACCGCAGCGACTTCTTCGTCTGTTGGGGGGAGTCCCGTAAGAAGACTTTTGACCTTCGCCACGGCTGCACGCGCGGAGAGGGGTTCGAAGCCCTTGTCAGGATCGGCATCCGTGTCATCTTCGCCTGTATTGCCGTCGTCTGCTTCGTCGTCTCCGTTGTCGTCTCCGTTATCGTTATCGTTATCGTTATCGTCTCCGTTATCGTTATCGTTATCGTTATCGTCTCCGTTATCGTTATCGTTTTCGTTGCCCTCATCCGGGGCCTCTGCCTCCCCGTCGGCGCTCGCATCCAGGTCCGATGCCCCACTGCCGGCTCCATCGTCGTCGGGTGTATCCGGATCGCCGCGCGAGCACGCCAGTGCTGACAGGAACGGGGTGGCGACGACAGCGACCCAAAGAGAAAGTGCGAGGCAAGGAGATTGGCCGGCGTTCGAGGGAATCATAGGGCGGTGCGTCCTCTATGGCACCGCGCATCGCACTTTTTTCCGTTGTCTGCGCCGGGCACGCCGGCCGCGTTTTCCGCCCCGCTGATCGCCTAAGAACGATCAACGGGGGTGGTGGTGGCACGAGGAGTGGAATCCGTGAGGGGAGATGTCGAGGTTGGGGCGAGGTCGTACCGCTGGGCGGCAAGCGCGTTTCAAGTGACGGGAGCTGACGTGTTTGGGGTCGTGGCGAAAGCAGACAGGAGGGTCACGGGGCCGTGCTCACGCGAGCGTTGCATGCACGGTGCGGAGGTCGAGCGCGATGACGTCGCAGCAGAGCTTGAGGCGGGCGTCAGAGTTCCTGGCTTGCTGGATCAGCGTTGGGATCATGTGCCACCCCTCAGATTGTCTTGCGTACGGGTTGTCTTGCGTACGGGTTGTCTCGTGTGGCCCCAGCTGGGGTCGTCCTTGCTTCAGGTGGGTGTGAGCCGGACGATTTCGAGGAACGCGTCGACTTCTTCTGGGCTGGTATCGAAGCTACATGTCAGGCGGCACAGCTCCGCCTTTTCTCCAACCCGGTAGTAGTGGTGCCCGGCGTTGCGTAGTGCGGTGTCGATCTCGGCTGGTAACTCGACAAACACTGCGTTGGTGGAGGTGGGGAAACGGGGCGAGTAGCCACACTTGGTGAGGCCTCGCGCCAGCTTGCGGGCCATGGCGTTGGCGTGTGAGGCGTGCCGCAGCCACGCGCCCGTCGCCAGCGTCGCCGAAAATGGTGCGCTGACGAAACGCTGCTTGCTGATCAGGTGCCCGGTGGCCTTGCGCAAGAAGGGGAATCTTTGTGTGGCACGTTGATAGGTCTCCGGGTCGCCTTGACGGAAGAACACCACAGCTTCTCCCACCGCCAGGCCGTTTTTGGTGCCGCCGAAGCTGAGGGCGTCTACACCTGCGTGGCAGGTAAGGTCGCGGGCGCTGCAACCTAGTGCGGATACGGCGTTTGCGAACCTGGCTCCATCCACGTGCACACGAAACCCCTCGGCGTGGGCCCGGTCGCACAGGGCTCGCATTTCTTCTGGCGTGTACACGGTACCGTACTCGGTAGGATTGGAGAGGGTGACGACGCCCGGTTGGGGCTGGTGCACGTCTGTGCGGCGCGAGGCGAGCAGCCCCAGGTCGTCGGGCACGAGCTTGTCAGGCAAGGTCTCGGTGACGGCGGTCCGGCACCGGGTTATCCACTCGGGGGCTGTGGATTCGTCTCGGCTCAGGTGACTGGTGGTGTGGGACAAGACGATCTGCCAGGGCTCTGTGAGTGCGGCGATGGCAAGGGTGTTCGCGGCCGTGCCCGTGCCGACAAACCACACGCTGGCGTTGTGGCCGAGCAGGTCTTGAAAGGTTGCCCGCGCGGCGAGCGTGTGGTGGTCGTCGCCGTAGGCGGTCGCGTGGGTGCGGTCGTTCGCCGAGACGATGGCCTCGAGGGCTTCGCGACATAGGCCGGATGCGTTGTCGCTGAGGAACGAGCGCGGCTTCTCGCCCTTCGGCACATCTACGCTTCGTGCCGGTGGGGGGGGGGGGCGTGGCACGAGATCGGCGGGCTCGGCAGGTGCTCGGGGCGATACGGGCGGACGTGTGAGATGGCGGGGGTACCGGGTGTCGGCATCGGTTCGCGCGCTGTCGAGCTGTTCGCGCGAGAGTGCAGCACCGCTGAGGTCCGCTCCTGTGAGGTCGGCATCTGCCAGTTTTGCGTCCTGGAGTCGCGCGTAGCCCAGGTACGCGAGGCGGAGGTTCGTACCGCGTAGGTCCGCGCCGCGCAGGTCCATTCCGCTAAGGTTTTGGCCAGGCATCTGAGCTTGGGACAAGTCGGCATGGCCAAGCTGCGCGAGGTCGAAGTCGGTATCCACCAGGTCGGCATGACCCAAACGTGCGCCGCGGAGATCACAGTTGCGGAGACTGGTGCCGCGTAACACAGCGCCTTGGAAGTTCGTGCGCCGGAGATCGGTGTCGGCGAGTTCGATTCCCGAGAGGTCCGCACCAGCGAGATCGAGGCCAGCGAGCGAGGGCAGGGGCGCACCCTCGCGGCGCAGGCGCTGCCACTCTTCGAGGCGGGTCGCAAGGTTCATCAGAAGCTCTCGGACTTCGCGGGTCGTCACGCGAGCGATGCTAGCCGATCCACGGGGGTCGGAGAAGGCGCGCCGATCAGGGTTCTTGTAGGGATGACCGGTGCGCTCCCTCGGAGGCTGGGATCGTGGACGCGTAGTGGGGGCAGAGCGGTATCGAGGAACCTGGAGCCCCGCGCGATGGAGATCGGCAATCTCGATGCATTGGCGGCGTGGCCACTGTGGGTGCCCGGCAACGCGGTGCGCCGCGGGAGACATGCTCGAGTTGCGAGGGATCGCGGCCACGCGTATAGGCGACCGCCATGGAGGTCACCCTCGTGCCCTTCGAGACCCAAGGACACACGATGCTCCATCGAACAAACTCCGCGAAACACCGAACGGTCGTGCCGGCTATCCCGGTTTTCTTCGCTGCGAGCATGCTCACCGGGTCCGGAAACGCCATGGCCCAACCAGATCCGCCCACCCCTACGCCCGCGTCCGTCCCCCTCCCCCTCCCGACTCCGGCCCCCGCTTCCGGCCGGACGCCAATCTCCGCGCCGGTGCCGGCACCGATTCCGGATTCGGCTTCGGCTCCTGTCGTGATCGACGCGACCCTGCCCCCCCGGTTTACCCGAGCTCAAGGCGTACGGGTTCGTCCGGCTCGACACGATATTCGACGACTCGCGCATGTCCCATCCGCACTTCCCGTTTTGGGTGAACAGCGAGCCGGAAGGGTCGGTCAACGATGCCGAGTTGGCGATCCATCCCCGTCTCACGCGGGTGGGCCTCAACCTGAAATCGCCGACCAGGGCGAAGTGGGATCTCGACGGAAAGATCGAGATCGATTTCCAGAACGGAGGAAAGGAATCCCGTTCGCTCATCCGGATGAGACACGCCTACGGGCAACTAAAAATCGGGGCGTTCGAGATCCTATTCGGCCAAACATCGGATCTGATCTCGCCGCTGTACCCGTCCGCCAACAACGACGGTATGATGTGGAACGCGGGCAACACCGGCGACCGTCGAGCCCAGGTGCGTTTCACTGCTCGACCGCGCGTGGGGGAAAAGGGCCATCTGCGCTTTGCATTCGCGGTCGGGGAACCCAACGCCGTGAACAACCAAGATCTCGATGCCAATGGGCGGCGCGACGGCCTCGACGCATCGGTGCCAATCACCGAAGCTTTGGCCGAGTATGCATCGCCACTTCGGCGCGATGGTAAGACGATGATTGTGGGTGCCAGCGCGCACGTGGCAGTGGACCGCGTTCACGCGAATACCGGCGCGCCAACCGATGCGAGCGCCTTCGCGGAATCGACCGATTTTCTGGGCTATTCCGTCGGTGGGCACCTACAAGTCCCGCTGACCCAACGGGTCTGGCTCTCGGGGGAGGCATTCTACGGCCAGAACCTCAGCGACGTGCGTGGCGGCATTGGCCAGGGTATCAACGTTACGGATGCCCGTGAGGTTCGGTCGGCGGGTGGCTGGGGTGAGCTGGGTGTTCAGGCGATGGAGAAATGGTCGATCCACGCGGGCGGAAGTGTGGACAACCCAGTTGACGACGATCTGGAGGATGGAGATCGCTCGCTGAACTGGGCCGCATTTCTCGTCCACCGTTTTCGGCCCCACCCGGCGCTTGGGTTCGCGGTGGAGTACCTGCACTGGGTCACCACGTACAAAAACGCGGTCTCCGGAACGGCGAACCACGTCAATCTGTGGGCCGCATTTTACTTCTAGGCTGCGATCGGCTCGCTGCGTGAGCTCGCAACTACGCTCGCTCCAGGTCTCGGTCTGCTTGGTCGCGGGCGAGGTTGAGCAACGCCACGGGGGAGGCTGTGTGTTCACGATCGAGGGCGGTCACGCCAAAACCGTGCTTGAGGTTCACACTGTTGAGGTCGCGTCGGATTCGTGCGCGCAGGGCTTCGAGTCCGTCGTGCAACGCTTCGGGCAACAAGATGGCGAACACGTCGCTGTCGAGCTGCGCACCCACGTCGGGGGCGCGCATGTGTTTGCGTAAGATCGATGCGACCTGTACGGAGACCGCTTCGTCGTTCTGGGCCGCGGGACAGCGCAGGACGACGAGGCAGAGCTCACGAGAATAGCGGCGTGCACGAGAAATCTCGGTGGGAAGGCGGTGGATGAAGTAGCTCGGCGAGTACAGTCCCGTGACCGGGTCTTCGAGATCGACCCCTGTGCCGGGGTCGTTGGCGGCGGTGGCCCGCGGTGGTGCCAAATACTGGCTCGGGACCAGCTGATTGGCGGGTCGCGACATACGGACTAGCAGGTGCGTTCTCGCGAGCAGTTCGACGGTGGTGTGTGCGACGCGAAAGAAGTCGCAGCCACTGCGTGTGTAGGCATCGTCGATAAGCAGTTCGTCCGCCTCTTCGAGAAGCAGCCCAACGAGGGGGAGCTCTTCGGTTCGCGGATCTTGGGCCAATGCAGATAGGGCTTCGAGGCCAGCCTCGGCGTTTGCGCTGAGGTCGACGTAGATCAGATCTGGGAGGAAGGTCGACGCGGCTTGGGGGAGGCGGCCGACTTCGATGGATATGGGCAGGTCGCCCACCTCGTAGCTCGCGCGTGACAGGATCTCTCGGACGCCGCTGGTGAGGCCCGAACCCACGCAGAGCACTCGGCCCACCCCAGGATGGGTCACGAACGAGATCAGGTCTGCGTTTTCCCAGGGATAGGTGCGCACGCTCGAGGGGCGGTCCGAGGGGGCTTCACGATTGGTCGACGATCCCACGCCGAAGCCATCGACGGAGGTAGGCACAAGCTTGAGACGCCCGAGTTGCGTTGAGCACGCAGTTCGAGATAGGTGCGTACCTCGTCAGGGGCGTGGAGGCGCACCGTGTCGCCGCCGTTGGGGCTGCGACACGGCGATGGCGTGGGTAGGCTAGGCGCTCACGAAGTAGAAGTACGCGCTGGCGGCGAGCGCCGCGGCGACCAGTCCCCCGAGCAGCCATCCCACCAATCCCCCAGGCGCACGCTTCGGGGTGGGGCTGGGGAGGCGCGATGTCGGCATTGGCGGGCCCGCGGCATGGGATGCCGCGGCTCCAGGTGGCGGCGAGAGCTCGGCAGCGAAAGGTGGTGGGGTGTTGGCAGCGCTTTGGGTCTCAAAAACAGGGCCGTCGTCGATACCCAGAGAGTCTAGGGGCATGGCTCCGGTGTGGGTGATCGACTTGTCCTCCGACTCCTCTAGCGACCGGAATTTGACCAACTCGTCGCTCAGCATGTCCATGATGAGGTTGGTGCCGCGGGATGCCATGTCCCGCGCCTCTCCGGCTGCGGGCTTCTCGTCCGCCTGTTGGGTCCGGACGTCGCGGAGCAGCTCCGTGAGGTCGCGCGACGAGACCCGCATACTGTGGCGAAAGAGGACGGCCAGAAGGTCATCGGCGAAGTCGTTGCAATTCGGGTAGCGGTCGGCAGGGTCCGCCGCGAGTGCGCGCGCGATGATGGGGTCGAGTTCGCTCGGAATGTCGGGGTTGAACGGATGTACGGGTGCCGCCTCAGTCCGGCGTACGTTTTGTACCGTTTCGTAGTCGGTGTCGCCGAGGAAGAGGCGGCGTCCTGTGAGCATCTCCCAGGCGAGGATCCCCACCGCGAAAACATCGGCCCGATGGTCTAGTTCGCGGCCGTGGGCGGCCTCGGGCGATAGATAAGCGAATTTGCCCTTGACCACGCCGGGGTCGGTGGTCTCGACTTGCGTCGTCGCTTTTGCCAGACCAAAATCGGTGATCTTCACCTCGCCGTTCCACGAGATGAGGATATTGGGCGGCGACATGTCGCGGTGTACGATACCCAAAGGCCGCTGGGTTCGTTCGTCGCGCAAATTGTGGGCGTAGTTGAGCCCCTTGAGTACTTCGTTGAGGATCCACAACGTGAGGGGCACCGGGATGGTGGCGCCCTTCTTGGCGAAGTACTCGAGCAACGCACGCAGCGTTGTACCTTCGACGTACTCCATGACGATGAAGTACGCGTTGTCGGACTTCCCGATGTCGAATACCGAGACGGTGTTCGCGTGGTTGAGGTTGAGGCTCAACCGAGCTTCATCTAGGAACATACGAACGAACTTTTCGTTCTTCAGCAGGCTCGGTAAGATCCGCTTGATCGCAACGCGCTTCTTGAAGCCCGCCAAGCTCTCCGACTCGGCGACATACACCTCGGCCATGCCACCGGAGTCGAGCTTGAAGAGCGGGCGGTACTGCTGCGTCATGGGGATCGACGAGTCCGTCGACGGGACGGCTACCACATGCGTAGTGTAGCAGCCGAGTGATTTAAGCTAGTCGTTAGAGGCCGACGAGGGAGCAGAAGGCTGTTCGGTGGGCTGGGGGTGCCGGGGTGGGTCGTATCGGGATAGCACGATGCGGATCACACCGAGCCACATGTCACTCTCGAGGGCGAGGATGATACGGCGGTCGTCGTTGGAGACCCAAGACCGGAAGCTGGCGACGCGCTTGCCCGGAATCGGTACCTTGTGGCGGCTCACTCGGGTCACGGTGCCCTCGAGGAGGGTGAGGTCGGCTTGGCGGATGTTGAGTGCCGTGCCGATACTGGGCATGGGCCGCAGCGGCCGCTGCCCGCGGTTGATCACATCGATTCGCATGAGCGCGCCCCCATCCAACGCGTGTACGGTGGCGCGTTCGCCGAGCGCCAGGTCGAGGGAGCGAACCCAGGCCATGGCCGACAGCGCGTCCAGCGTGTCTTCGGGGAGGCGTTTCGTGACCTTGCGCGTTTTTCGATCGCGCGTGTCCACCAGCCGTACCTGGCCGCGCCCTTCGTATACGGCGACGGTTTCCCGCCGTTTATAGGGCGCCATCAGACCGGTGCGGGTGATCACGTTGGTATTGAGGACCGGTGCGCCGGTCTGAGCGTCCACCCACGAGACCATCTCGTCGCTTACCGTGGCCAACATGGACACCAGGCCGCCGGTTGTGGCCCGGCCTACGATTTTTGTGAGCGGCCGGCCGGCGGGAGGGGCACCGCGTGGATCGGGTCGGGTCTCGCCGACATAGGCTTCGGCCGTACCCGCCGGGTTGCCGGCGATGAACACATCGAAGACGAACCGCGTGCCCGTTTCGAGCAAGTGCCCGAAGGCCGGGGTCGGCACTGTGGGGTGGTAGCGTCGGCGGCGGTCGCTGAATCGGGCTAGGTTCGCGTTCGCGGACCATCCCACGGTGGCGCGCGTGTGGGGGGTGTTGCGGGTGTGCACAGTGGGGTGGCGCAGCGCGGGTAGCTTGACCCCATCCCGACCGCGGGGTTTCCGCTGAGCATGGTCACGGCTCAGCCGAGCTCTCGGGGCGCGTCGTCGCGCAGCGTGCTTGAGTTGCCGCACGATCGCCTGTTGATCGTCGGGCTCGGCGCTGGGAGGTGGCGCAGCGGCCCACAAACAAGCGAGACCCCACAAGGCTACTCCCGACAAGAGCACGGGGGAGATGATAGGTGCTGGCTTGGCGCAACGCCACGCGTCCGGTCAGATTCGAGGCCGGGGTCCGATCCAGGCGAGCGTAGCGGCCGCTTCTGGTGGGCCTTGCTGCCGACAGGTGCAAGATCGGCCAGCCGATCTGCCGACTCAGCCGACCAGACGATCCTCGCGGCGTCGGGCGTTGCGGACACGCGTGGACGCGGGCACAGTCGCGGAGCCTATGCGGCGTTTGGTCCTCAGCCAAGGCGACCCGGACGGGGTCGGTCCCGAGTTATTGCTGCGTCTCGCCAGTTGCGGCGCACTGAGGTCGGGCGACCTGGTCGTGGCCGGGCATGCCAACCTTCGACGTCTCGTCGAGCGACTGTCTTCGTCGCCGGCTGCATCGTGGGCCACATCGGGGTGGCGCACGATCGTGCCCCTGCTGCTCCCATCGGCATCGCAGGAACTGGGCCAGGTCGAGGCATTGACGCTGGCCGTCGATCATGTGCTCGCGTCGCCCGGCTGGGGTTTGGTGACGGCTCCCATCGACAAGGCGGCCTGCATGGCGCAAGGCTTTGCCCATGCCGGCCACACCGAGTACCTAGCGCAGCGCGCGGGCGCCACCGACGTGGCGATGGTCATGGTCGGGCCGACGCTACGCGTCGCTTTGGCCACCGTACACATTCCGCTTTCGGAGGTATCGCGGCGTCTCGACGTGGCGAGCGTGGTCCGAGCTGGCACACGGTTGGTCGAGGCGTTGCGCGGGATCTTTGGGGTGCAGGTCCCTCGCGTGGGCGTACTCGGGCTCAACCCCCACGCTGGCGAGAAGGGGGTGTTGGGGGACGAGGAGGCTCGAATCGTGGGGCCTGCGATCGCTGCGTTGTCCCGGAAGTTGGGGCCTCAAGCACAGTTTCTGGGCCCGCTCCCAGCCGATACCGCGTTTCCCCACCATGCGGCGGGCCGTTACGACGGCTTGGTGGGCATGTATCACGACCAAGCGCTAGGCCCGTTCAAGTTGCTGCACTTTCGTGATGGCGTCAACCTGACCATGGGTTTGCCGTTCATTCGCACGTCTCCCGACCACGGGACCGCCAAAGATATCGCCGGCCGTGGCGAGGCTGATCCGGCGAGCATGTTGTGCGCCATCCGGTTGGCACGTGGCGAGAGCAAGGTGTTCGGATGACGCGAAGCCGAGATTCCCAGCGGAGTGCTGCCCCCCGCACCATTCGCGTTCGGGGGGCACGGACCCATAACCTCGCTGGCATCGATGTCGACCTGCCGCGCGATGCCTTGGTTGTGATCACCGGGCCCTCTGGCTCGGGAAAAAGCAGCCTCGCGTTCGATACGATTTTCGCGGAGGGGCAGCGTCGCTACGTCGAGAGTCTCAGCGTGTCCGCGCGCCAAAGCATGGCACAGCTCCCGAGGCCCGATGTCGACTTGGTGGAAGGACTCAGCCCGACGGTGGCGCTCGAACAGAACAACCGCGGACGGAACCCCCGGTCGACGGTGGGCACCGCGACGGAGGTCTACGACCACCTGCGTTTGCTCTTTGCGAAGGTCGGCGAGGTCTTCAGCCATGTCTCCGGGCGGAGGATGAAACGCTACACGGTGGACGAGATGGCCGAACGGGTCTTGGCCCTCCCCGAGGGAACGCGTTTCTCGGTGCTGGCTCCCGTGGTTGTGGATCGGCCCGGTGACCATCAACTCGTGTTGGACGACCTTCGACGTCAAGGGTTCGTCCGTGTGGCGGTGGACGATGAGGTGGTGGACCTCGACCAGTCGCACGTGCTCGATCCGGGGCAACGCCACACGATCGAGGTTTATGTTGATCGTCTCGTTCGCAAAGATGGCATGCGCTCGCGTTTGGTGGACTCCATCGAGATCGCCCTGCGTTTGGCCGAGGGCGTCGTGAAAGTGCTGTCTCTGGACGGGGAGGAGCTGCGCTTCTCCGAACGTTTCGCCGATTTCGAAGACGGCGTGACCTATCCCGAGTTGACCCCTCGACTGTTTTCGTTCAACAGCCCTGCGGGGGCTTGCCCCGCGTGCGACGGCATCGGTACGGCGCAAATTATCGATTTTGCACGGGTCGTACCGGAGGTGAAACGTTCGCTGGCCGGCGGGGCCATCTATCCGTGGCGCCGGCGCGGCGCCACGGCGCACCAAAAACAACTGAAGGCCGTAGCGGCATACGGCGGCTTCTCGCTGGAGACACCGTGGGAGGAGCTTTCCGACGACGCGAAGATTTTGGTGTTGGAGGGCAGCGGCGCGCAGCTCGTTGCCGGCCTGGGCAGAAAAGACGCGACCTTCGAAGGCGTGAATCCTTGGCTGCGTCGCAAACTTCGAGAAGCCGAACAAAAGGTCGAGGACGTGGGCGAGACGGCGGAGGAGATCCGGGCCATGCTTTCCGAGACGGTATGTACCAAGTGCGAGGGGAAGCGCCTGCGACCAGAAGCGCTGATGGTGAAAATCGATGGTGCGAATATCCACGAATGGGCCAGCTTGCCGGTGGATCAGCTCCTACCTCGACTAGAAGGTTTGACCCTCGATGGAGAACGCAACGAGGTGGCATGCGCAATTCTTGAGCAGGGGGTGAAACGCGTGCGATTCATGGCTGAGCTCGGGCTCGGGTACCTGACTTTGGACCGTGCCACGATGACCCTGTCCGGCGGCGAGGCGCAGCGAATCCGCCTCGCCACCCAGATAGGCTCGGGGCTTGTGGGTATCACGTACGTGCTCGACGAGCCGAGTATCGGCCTGCACCAGCGGGACAACGGTCGCCTGATCCGCGCTCTCCAGAACCTGCGCGATCTGGGCAATACGGTACTGGTGGTGGAACACGACGCAGATACGATGCGGGCTGCGGATCACGTGATCGACATGGGCCCTGGTGCGGGCCAAGCTGGGGGGCGCGTGGTGGCCAGCGGGACGCTCGAGGAGGTGCTCAAGCATCCACGGTCATGGACCGCTGCCTACCTCACCGGTAGAGTGAAGATTGCTATCCCCGAAAAGGCCCGTCGTTCGCGGGGAGCGAGCCTCAGTATTCGCAATGCGAGGGGGCACAACCTGCGCGGTGTGTCTGCGCGGATTCCGGTGGGTGTGATGACCTGCGTGACGGGAGTCAGCGGTTCGGGGAAATCCACACTGATTATGGATACGCTGCTTCCCGAAGCTCGGCGTGTGCTCAACTACGCGGCCACCTACGGCCTCGCTCACGATGGCATTGACGGGCTGCGGCATTTCGACAAGGTCATCTGTATCGATCAGGCACCGATCGGTCGTTCCGCCCGATCAAACCCGGCCACCTACACGGGCTTGTTCAGCGATCTTCGGGCTCTCTTCGCCCGCCTCAACGAGTCGAAGGTGCGCGGCTACGGCCCCGCGCGTTTTAGCTTCAACGTCAAGGGAGGGCGCTGTGAAGCCTGCGCGGGGGATGGCGTGAAGCGTATCGAAATGCACTTTCTGCCGGACTTGTACGTCCAGTGCCGCGTGTGTGGGGGCAAACGCTACAATCGAGACACCCTGCGGATCGGCTACCGGGGCCACAGCATCGCGGACGTGCTGGACATGTCGGTCACCGAGGCCTGCGGTTTTCTCGCCAACCATTCCAACCTGCGTGCGAAGCTTGAGATTCTGCGCGATGTCGGGCTTGGTTATGTATCTCTCGGCCAGAGCGCGCTGTCGCTGTCGGGGGGCGAGGCCCAGCGCATCAAGCTAGCGAAGGAGCTGGCGCGGAAATCGACCGGACGTACCTTGTATATCCTCGATGAGCCCACCACAGGCCTCCATTTTCACGATATCAACCAGTTGCTCAAGGTACTCAATCGACTGGTGGACGAGGGCAATACTGTGGTGATCATCGAGCACGATCTCGATGTGATCAAGTGCGCCGACCATATCATCGACGTGGGACCCGAAGGCGGCACCGGTGGCGGCGAGATCGTTGTGAGCGGCTCCCCCTTGCGCGTGGCCAAGTGCGAACGTAGCCACACCGGGCGTTACCTCGCGCGGGCGTTGGGCCTCGCGGAGTAGGTCGCCGCGGGTGTCTCCACCCTGCGCGCGGAACGAAGGGGTGCCCAACCCACGCCCCGCCTGAGGCCCCCGTGCTGGCCGGCCCCGAAGCGCGGGCGGGTGGCTCGCAGCGCGGCCTTGCACGAGCGGTGCGAATCGCGCGCTCCATGCCGCCGATTTGTGCAATGGCGCGAAAGTTTGCTAAGTGGTCAGGCCATGCCCAATCCCACCGCCGTTCTGCGCACCTCCGAAGGTGATATCTCCATCGAGTTGTTGGTCGACAAGATGCCGGCGACGACCGGAAATTTCATCAAGTTGGCGAAAAGCGGTTTCTACAACGGCTTGCATTTCCACCGCGTGATCCGTGGCTTCATGGCCCAGTTCGGCTGTCCCCACAGTCGTGACCCGAGCAGCCCTCGCGCCGGGACAGGCAACGGCCCCGACGGCTGTATCGACGATGAACACCCTTCCGACGCCAAGATCTCCAACGAGCCCGGTACCTTGTCGATGGCGAATACGGGTCGTCCCAACAGTGGTAGTTGTCAGTTCTTCCTCAACACGACGGACAACAGCTACCTCGATTGGTTCAGCCCTGGCCAGTCCAAGCACCCGGTGTTCGCCCGGATCATCGCCGGAAACGATGTTCTGGAGAAGATCGACGGCACGGCCACGGGGGGTGGGGACCGGCCGGTGACGCCCATCGAGATGCGCGAGATCGTGATCCAGGACTGAAGCGGGTGGCGAGCGACCCCGAGGTCGCTTCGGACTCGAGCTCGGGCGTTCGCCAACTCGCGCGTCCGCCGAGGCCGATGGCGAGCGCTGCATGCCTCCTCGTAGTCGGCGACTAGGTCGTTGCCGCGAGGCCCGACTGATCGAGCAAGACGACGATGCGGCCGTTGAGCTCCAGCAGACCTTGCTTTCGGAACTGAGCGAGGGTCAGCGAGATCGTCTCGCGGGTTGAGCCGATGAGATTCGCCATCTCCTGGTGGGTGATTTTTATGCCTATCTGCATGCCCGTATCGGTCTCGACGCCATACTCCTCAGCAAGCTCGAGGAGCAGCGCTGCGAGTTTGGCCTGGACGTCGCGGAACACCAAGTGTTCGAGCTTGGTTTCCACTTGCCTTCGGCGCTCCCCCACCAGGCAGGCGAATCGAAAACACAGGTGGGCATCGTTGAGCAGAAGTTCTTGAAAGCGTTCCACCGGTATTTCGGTGATGATCGCATTTTTCATCGCCTCAGCCATCTCTTCTCGAGGCGACGGGCCCAAGATCGCTAGTTCGCCGAAGGTGTCGCCGGCTCCACGGTAGGCCAAGGTGAGCTCTTTGCCCTCTCGTGTGACCTTGCTGCATTTTACGCGTCCGCCGTTGATGAAGTACACTTGTTGCGCGGGGTCACCCGGGAGGTAGATCACCTGCCGCCGGGGTATCTCCTTGATCTCCGCGATGGCGACCAGGTCGGCCAACGTGTCGGGAGGGATGCCAGCAAGCAGTGGAATTTTTCTCAAGTACCAGAGTGCCCTTTTCTCGTCCTGCGCCGGATCCTGAGGTTTCTTACGTGTTCCCATCACAATCACAGGGTACGCAATGTTACGAAACGGGGCAATACTGTGAGCTGGCAAACTTTTTCATCCGTGCGCCTCGAGCGGCGCGTGTGACCATTCTGGTTCGCTCTGGCGCCTCCATTCGGGGCGTCCGCGGCCAGAAACCGTCGATATGGTGTTTGCGCTTGTCCGGTGGGCCCCGATTCGATGCGTCGAAACGTGCCTGCATACGAGCCGCGGGTGCAGAAAAGTGTCAATCATTTCGAAGGTTTTGCGGAGAGACGCCGACGTGAACCACCCGCTCCCACTTCTCCAGACTCCGCAAAAAATTTCCAGTTGCGCCGCAAAATGCGTGACCCGCGGGTTCACGCTCATCGAGGTGATGATCGTCGTGGTGGTGATCTCGATCGTCGCGGCCATCACGATCACCGGCGTGCGCCAGGATCAGTTCCAGGGAGCGTACCGACGCTATACGGATGATCTGCTGGGTAGCGTAACGCGCGCTCGAAACTTGGCCATCGACCGGCAGACCCTGGTGGCCTTGGCGATCGACAAAGACGGGGTGGAGGTGTCGTGGACCGACCCCGCGACTCAGATTTCGGGGGAGGCCTTGTGGCGTGCGAGTCGAAGCCTGGTTCAAGCCGGCATTCTGGCCGTACACGATCGAGCCTGCGTATACGGCGTGTACGTCGGCGTGCAGATGTTCGAAGGGCAGGTCGACTCCGCCGCCGCCGCCGCCCCCACCGCATGCCTCAGCGGCAGCGAGACGCTGCGGTTCTTCCCCGATGGTCATGTAGAATGGGATGGGCGTGCGCTCAACGGTGCTGGCGTAACTTTGGTTGTGGCGGATCGGCGTACCGCCGAGGTCAAAGAAAGTCACATTCAGGTGTTTCCCGGCGGTTTGATCCGCAAGATCGACAATGTTGCTGCTGCGGGCTACTAGAACGATGAAACCGCTCCAATTATCCCCCCCCCCCCATCTGGAGTCGCCGCTCGATCGCCGCCACGAGGCTGGATTCACCATGGCGGAGGTGATCGTCTCCCTGATTGTATTCATTGTCGCGGTGGTCGGCGTCGTGGCGATGCAGTCACGTGGCATCGAGGCCCAGCGTGCGGCGATGGAGCTTCGCGAGGCGGAGCGAGTCGCCCAACGGGCGATGGCCGACATTATGGCCACCGGTTTCAACGAGCTCGTCGAACAAGACTTCAGCGGAGCTGCCGACCCCACTCTCCCCTACTCGGACCACGCCCTCGGCACCGAGAGTGTGGTCGATTTCCGCGCGGTTCCGGCGGACGGGGAGAACGTGAAGCGGCCGGGTTCGCGCCCACAGTTCTACTGGGTTGGCCGAGCGGTGACGCAGATTCCCGCGGACGCGGTGCCCGGCGGCGATGCCTCCGCAGTGGATGCGCTCGCGCTCGATGTGCTCGTGATGTGGGTGGACACCACGAGCCCAGCCCTGCCGCCGCAGGAGAACATTGCGGTGACGGCCTTGGTGCCGGACAATATCGAAGCGGGTACCGCGGACTTTAAGCCATGGGTCTCACATGTGCAGCTTCGTACAGTAAGGGTCAACGACGGAACATGATGCGCGCGCCACTCCCCACGTCCTGCGCGCCTCCGGCCAACAGCCGGGGGTTCACCCTCATCGAGCTCATGATGGCGATGATGGTGTCGGTGATCGTCCTCGCCGGTATTTTCGCGTTTTCGAGTATCCAGCAGAGCATGGCGGTGATTCACCATCGACAAGTGCGTGTGAACCAGGCGCTCGAGGGTGCCATGTGGTCCGTGGGCCGAGATGTTCGTGTGGCCGGACTTGGCTTTGCGCGCGCCTGCACCGAGTTGCGGGTATGGGATGGGGCCAACAGTCAGCTTGTGAACCCCGGTGCCGTGGGTGCCGACGTGGGTAGTGTCGTCACCGACAGCGTCACCGGCGAGCCGTACTGGGTGCTGCGCGACGGGCTGCAGGTACATTGGCGCAGCAGTAGCGACGGTCAGACCATTGATGGCAGCGAAGGGACCTCCGCGGATCCATCTTCTGCGGCCGACAGTTTCGATGTGATCCTCGGGGAGCGCAATTTTACCAACGCGTCCGGTGTGTTTCGGCTCGGGGCGAATCCACCCGACGTCTCCGATGCGAGTGCCGTGCTCACCGTCGACTCGGCGAACGATGCGACGGTGCTCGACAGTGGGGAACCAGATGATTTGGCCGCGGTACGGCAACTGTTCGTGCCGGGTAGTTTCGTGATCCTGGCCCGGACGGACGACCCTACAGAAGCCGGCGCTGTGGGTCAGTGTGCCTTGCTGCAGGTCACCGGCGAAATCGGGGCCGGCGCCGTATTCAACGAGTGGACGATTCCCATCGGCAGTGGGTCGGATTTCAATACCGATCTTGAAGCGCTGCTGACGGGTGATCCGATGGCGCAGGATGATTGGGACGCCGGGCCGACGGGCGCGGACGCGACGGAGGGCACGATGGTGATTCCGTTGGGTCGGCTGCGGTGGTCGCGGTACGAGATCAACTACGCGAACGAAGGGCGTCCCTATTTGGTGCGAGATGACTTCATCGGGTGGCTCGATGGCGATCCCACCCTGACACCACCGAGCGGCACGGAATACCCCGATTGCCCTTCCAACGTTTGTCCGCTGCCGCAGCTGTACCTTCCCGGCGGTGTCGACTTACCGATGACGGTGATCGCCCCGATGATCGAAGACATGCAGGTGGCAGTGGGCTGCGACGGTTGGCTGGCCGCGGGCGGCAACTTGCCCGTAGATCCCGATGTCGTCGACGGTGCTAGCTTTGCCGAACGCGGCGATGCGGCTGGCACGGCCAATCGCCGGGTCGACGAACTAGCAGGCGATCGGGGAAATGACGAATGGTTGGGGAATGCGACGGCCGAGGAGTGGGCCCCCGATTGCGTTTTTGTCGGGACGGGAGAGCTCAACGCTGCCGCTTGGGCAGCGTCCGGACCCGCATCGGAGACGGGTGCTGGCCCCGGTTTTCGTATGAGCCCCCAAGTCGTACGTGTAACCTTGCTGGGCAAGGCGGAGGTTGTGTCCGTCGATAGTACAAATGCCGACGCCTATAGCTATTTCCAGTACCTGTACCCCATCGAAGATCGTGAGCAGATGGGCACCATCGCGGGGGCCAGAGAGTACTTCACGCTGACCGAACGTTTTGGTCTTCGCAACGCTCGATGGCGTGATCCGAGCGTGCTGTGACCATATGGTTCGCCGGGGGCCGAACCCAGTCGAGAACCCAGCCCTTTGAACCCCCGGAGTCATGATGCCGAACCGCTCCCGATCCACGTACATGTACCGCCAGCGCGGCGCGACCATGGTCAGCGTCATGCTTCTCACCGTTTCGCTGCTTACGGTGGCGATGCTCGTGATCCGAGCGTCCACCCGAGAGGTGACCGAGGCGGGGGCATTGGTCGCGCGAGAACGGGCGATGATGGTGGCGCAGGGAGCTATCGATCTCGCTACGGCACGGTACCGCGCCGAACTTCGCGTGGACAGGGATGCCATGAACGCACATCTCGCAGGCAGCCCAGACAACAAACAAACGGATCTCAACCTGTGCACCCAAGCACATCTTGATTGTATTCCTGGTGATGGGGACGTGCCGCGCACAGGACAGCGCAACACGGCGCTCACGGGAAACAGCGCTTGCGGCGGTCGACCCTGTATGCGGCCCGGGGCCATCGTGGAACTTCCAGATTCGTCTGGCGGCGACGTGCTGTGGGCGGATATGCCGATGGCGAGTCTGATGGCGAGCGGTGATTCGGAAGCGCGGGTGACGGTGTGGGTACGAAATAACACCTCCGACGCCCTCGGCGGCACGGATACCGAACCGGGCAGCTGGATCGTGGATCGGGATCGACGGGTGGTCCTGACGGCAATGGCCACGATTCGCGGTACCATGGTGGCGATCGAGCAAGAGATGATCTTGGGTCCGGGCGACAGTCAGCCGATCTGGCAGATGCCCACGCCGGACGAGGGCTATGGTGTCGGGCACAACAATGACAACACCGCGATCGAGGTCTGTGTAGAGAATTTTCTGACTGCGGATGTTGCCGGGTAAGCTGCCGGGGCGGGGGCTGGCGCTACCGGATCGATGTTGCGGCGTTCGCCATACTGCCGGGTCCATCGCGCCGTCGGCTGGGTGCGCATGCGCACCCAGCCGACGTGATTTCCGCTGCGCGCGCGCTATGGTGTACCGGCATGTCTGGACGAGATCTTCCGCTTCTGATCCGCAAGCACCTTCTCGCCGCAGGGGTGGCCGCTGAGGCCCCTTATGCCCGGCGGGTCTTCACCAATCGAGACCTCGCTTTCGAGAGTATGGGCGCTGTGGGCTTCGACATGGACTATACACTTGGGGTCTACAATCAGCCGGCGCTCGAGGCACTGTCCATCGAGATCTGTGTGAAGAAGCTACTCGCCAAAGGGCATCCGTGCCGACTCGGGGCGATCAAGCCGGACCCCGAGTTTGCCATTCGTGGGCTTGTTGTGGACAAAGAGCATGGCAACGTGCTCAAGATGGACAGACACGGCTACGTGGGCAATGCCTACCACGGGTGGTCGCAGCTGGCCCGACCCGAGCGCAAGGCGCTGTACCGTGCGCAGCGCGTGGGGCAGGAGAAACAACGCTTCGCCCGGGTGGATACGTTATTCGCGCTGCCGGAAGTGACCCTATTTGCTTCGATGGTCGACTTCATCGAAAAGTACCCGGCGGATTGGAAAGGAGGGGTGCCGAGCTTCCGGGAGGTGTGGCAAGACGTGCGGGAGGTGATCGACGAGGCTCATCGCGACGACACGATCAAGAGCCGAATCAAAGCGGAACCCGAGAAATATTTTCACAAAGACCCCGACCTTGCCGCGACGCTGCACAAGTTGCGCTCCGCCGGGAAAAAGCTTTTCTTGCTGACCAACAGCTTCTTTCAATACACAGACGCAGTGCTCTCCTACTTGCTAAACGACGAACTCAAAATTTACGAGGATTGGACCCGCTACTTTCACTGGATCATCGTAGGATCGAGTAAACCAGGATTTTTTGCCACCGAGGAGCCTTTCGTCGAGATCGATCGGCGCACCGCGGTCAGGGGTAAGGCTCAGGACCGACCGCAGAAGGGTCGAATCTACCAAGGCGGCAACCGACAGGGCCTCGAGGCTGCTATGGGCGTGCACTCGGACGAAGTGCTCTACGTCGGAGACCATATCTACGGTGATATCGTAGCGAGCAAGAAGACGTCGAGCTGGCGCACCGTGTTGGTGGTCGATGATCTCGAACACGAGTTGGACGTCCAGCGGGGCTACGAATTGAGCTTGCGTGAGATCGAAGCGTTGGCCGAGCTGCGCAACGAGCTCACGGAGCAGGCCTTCGCCGAGAAATACCGATTGCGTGTGCTCGAGCGTCTCGATGCGGTGGGAATCACGGTCGAGGGCCGCGATTCGGAAGCAGCGGCGCAGGTCCTCGGAGAGACGATCCTCCAGTCCCGGACCCGCCTCGAGCGTTTGCAGTCCCATCGCGAAGAAATGGGATCTCGGCTCGACCGGCGCACGGGAGAGGTGGATCGGGCTTTCAATCGTTACTGGGGATCGGTATTCACCGAGCGCCTCAATACGAGTTTGTTCGGGTCACAAGTCGAAGACTACGCCTGCCTTTACACAAGCCGCGTTAGCAACTTCTTGTACGTATCCCCGTCGCGCTACTTCCACGCTCCTCACGGGCGCATGCCGCACCAGCACGTTCGCTGACGAGCGTGAGGCGCCTTTGGACGGCGAACCCGTTGAGGCGGCGCAAGTGGGCCGCTCGTTGGGACAAGTGGTGGCAGCGTGGTAGCTTGCGCGCGTGAATGAGCCCGCGACGACCGCGATCCGCCGCAATTTCGTGCGCCACCTTTATGACTGGGTGCTTGGCTGGGCCGACACGCCCTACGGTGTGCCGGCCTTGGTGGTGCTCGCGTTTGTGGAGTCGAGCTTTTTCCCCATTCCGCCCGACGTCTTGCTCATTGCACTGGCGATGTCGGCACCGACGCGAGCCTTCAAGTTCGCCGGCTGGTGTGCGCTGGGATCGGTGCTGGGTGGCATGGCAGGGTATGCCATTGGCTATACCGCTTGGGTGGCCGTGGAACCCTACGCGTTCGGGTATGTGTTCTCTGCAGAAAAATTCGAGAAGGTCATGGGCTGGTATCGAGACTACGGAGAGATGATTGTCTTCGGGGCCGCTTTTACGCCGATTCCGTATAAGATCTTCACGATCGCCGCTGGCGTGGCCAAACTGAATGTACCCGTGTTCGTGGTGGCCAGCTTGGTGGGTCGGGCGGCGCGGTTCTTCTTGGTCGCGTGGATTGTCCGCCGGTATCGCGAGCAGGCCAAAGCGTTGATCGATCGCTACTTCAACCTGCTCACGATCGCGGCGACGCTGCTGTTGGTCGCCGGGTTCCTGATGCTCAAAGTCCTCTGATCGCCACTGAGCGGACCTGAATGGCGGTGTAGCGGCGCGCGTGGTGTGCGAGGATCTCGTATTCCTTCCTGCGCTGCAATGAAGGTAATGCGACATACACTCAATAAAATGCGTTCACTGTAATCGCACCGCAGTCGCGGGGACACATACGACGAAGGATCCAGGTTTCATCATGTCGCAACCGTCTCTCAAGTCCATTCTCATCTCTTCGAAACGCCGAGGCGCCGTCGCTCCCGGAATCGCCCGCTTCGCAGGCGTGCTCTGTCTTGGGGTGCTCGCTTGTTCGGGCATGCAGCGCGACGACAGCGACCCGCGAGATGGACCGCACAGCGGTCTACAGGACGGGCAGAGCGACGATCTGGGCGCTGGTGCCGGGACAGACGAGGGCGCAAAGACCGAGGCGGACGAGGGAGCCGCAGCGGGCGCAGTAGGGCTGGGCGACGGGGGTTGCGTCGCGGATCTCGAGGGAGCGACGTTGGAGCTGTGGCCGCCGAATCACAAATTCCACACGGTGTCGGTGCATGATTGCGTGGAGGTGGATCCGGATTGTGCCGACGAGGTGGCGCTGATGTTCACGCAGGCATCGAGCGACGAGCCCGAGGACGATAAGGGGGACGGTCACCATGCGCCCGATATCTTGGTGGATGACTGCGAGACGGTACGGCTCCGATCCGAGCGGGCAGGTCCCCGCAACTCTCGATTCTACACTCTACATTGGCTCGCGCGCGACGAGGGCGGAAACGAAAACCGCGGGACCTGTCAGGTGATCGTCCCCCACGACAAAGGGCCGCATGAGCCGATCGACGACGGCCCCGCATATACGATCGACATCGGAGAGGACTTTGAGGATTGCGACGATGGTGATGGTGGGGATGGGGATGTCGGTGATGGTGATGGTGATGTCGGTGATGGGGATGGTGGGGACGGGGACGCTGGGGACGGCGACGGCGGAGACGGAGACGGCAACACCCCGGCCGAGTAGCCTCCACAGGGGCCGCGCCTATGGGCCGACGTGCGCGTGATCGACCTGATCAGGCAGGATGTCGCACCATTGGCCGGCCTCGATATCGAGGCTGTCGAGTCGTAAGCCTCCGATGGCGATGCGATGGAGCGCTTCGCAACTGGTGCCCGCGGCCGCGATCATCCGTTTGACTTGGTGATACTTGCCTTGAGCTATCTTCAACTCCAGCCTGCGGGCGTTCACGCGATGGCAGGCCATCGCGGCGGTGGTGTGGGCTTCGCCACGTAATCGCACGCCTTCGCGCAACCGGTGGACGAGCCCCGGCGTGACCGCGTCGCGCGTCGTGACGCTGTAGGTCTTGGCTACATGGCGCTTCGGGGAGCTGATGCTGTGGAGGAACGCGCCGTCGTCGGAGAGCAGGAGCAGACCCGAGCTGTCCTGATCGAGGCGTCCTGCCGGCTGTACGCCGCGGGTGATCAGATGCGCCGGCAGCAGGGCAAAGATACTTTCGTGGTGGCTCGGTTTGCGGGAGCACTCGTATCCGGGAGGTTTGTGCAGGGCCAGGTAGACCCGTGCTCGGCAGCGCCACCGCGTCCCGTGCACGTGCACGTGCAGGTTCTCAAGTTCGTACGAAAGATCAGGATCGCTCACGACTTCACGGCCGATCTTCACGTTCCCGCCTGCGACCATGGCGCGGCACTGTCGGCGTGTGCCGAAACCCTGACACTGTAGGATTCGGTCTAGCGTGCGGGGGGGCATGGGTCGACTGTGTCGTGGCCGGGACGCGAAGGTTCGAGCGTGGGGGTCGCGAAGGTTCGAGCGTGGGGGGTCGCGTGGGTGAGCGTGCGGTTCGTATGGCACAAAATTCCGCGATCGTCAGCCGGGCGATGCCGACGCGGGCGGACCTGCGCTAGTGTGCACCTGGCGACGATTCGGTATGCTTGCAGAAGATACGGTCAACCACAAGATTACAGTCCGCTACGACGGCGCGTTGTACTTTGGGTGGCAGCGCCTCAAAGACAAGCCCACGCTGCAAGGAACCATCGAAGCCACGCTCGAGAGGGTATTCGGTCGGCCGTGCCCGATCACCGGATCCGGTCGTACCGACCGTGGCGCGCACGCGCAGGGCCAGGTGTTCAGTGTGCGATTGCCGGGCGACAAGGGGATCGATGTCGTGAAGCACGAACTCGACGAAGCGTTGCCGTCGACGATAGGGATCGTCGAAATGGAGCGCGTTGCCGATGACTTTCATGCCTTGAACTCGGCGTCGGGGAAGGTCTATCGCTACGAGATCTGGAATACTCCGTGTTGCCCAGCGTTTCGGCGTGACCATGCGTGGCATATTCCCGGCGCGCTCGCGGTGGCATCCATGCGCGATGCCTGTGAAATTTTCGTCGGCGAGCGAGACTTCGCGTCGTTTGCCACGCGACCCAACTTCAAGCAAAAGTCGACACGTCGCCATGTCCGCCGCGTCGATCTCGTCCACGACGGTCCGCAGATCACCCTCACCATGGAGGCCGACGGTTTCCTCTACAAGATGGTTCGCAACATTGTGCGCGCCGTCGTGAAGGTGGGAGAGGGGCGCTACGAACTCGCGGAGTTGCGAGCCATTTTCGATGCCAGAGATCGTCGTGCGTCCCCCGGAACGGCACCAGCGCGCGGATTGTACCTAGACGCAGTGCGGTATGGGTGAGCGAGGCAAACGCCACGTGAACGCCACGTGAACGCCACGCGAACGCCACGCGAACGCCACGCGAACGCCACGCGAACGCCACGCGAACTCATTGAGAACTCATCATTGACCCGCAGCCTGCCTTGCTGCCACGATGAGCGCGTGCCACGAAACCACACGGTTGTAGACGGTGAGACGATGGCTCGCGTAGTCCGTCAGTACGGCATCCGAAACTGGCGCCGGGTTTTCAGGCTCGAGGAAAATCGTGGACTGCGCGAGCAGGGCCGCCAGCCCCACCTGCTCCAGCCTGGGGACAACGTGTTCGTACCCGATCGAGTTTCGAAGCGGGAATCGTGCGACGTCAATCGTGCACACGAGTTCGTCGTGGACGAGCCTCCGCATGATCTCATCGTCGAACTACAGGGCGTGCCGGCCAGCCAGGTCGGAGGCCTGTACAAGCTGGAGGCCGGTACCGATACTTTCAACGGCATCTTGAGAGCCGATGGGCGGATCCAGCAAGCGATCCGCTACGATGTCGAGGAGGCGAAGCTCACCATCGAACCGAACAGATCCGGCCAGGTGTTTGATGGCGTGAAAGGTCGTTCGGCGAAACGAGGCGGCCCGGGCCAGTCAAGCCCTCAGATCGTAGCGATCCAACTCGTTCTCAAGGTCGGCTTTCTCTCGCCGGCCGCCGAAACACGCGGTGTGCAGGAACGTCTGGCCAATCTCGGCTACTATGGCGGCGAGCTAGATGGAGATGCTGGAGGAGCCACAAAGGCCGCCATCGCCGATTTCCGCCAAGGCACGGGTTTGCCACAGGGAGAGGAGATCGACGAGGGTCTCATCGCTACGTTGCGTGAGCGTCACGGCTGTTGAACACGCTCCGCCCGCCGCGGCCAACAGGCGCCATGAAGCCGTGCGCGCGACCACGATCCGTGCGCTATGCCCCGTAGGCCGCCTCGAGCTTTGCTACAGTGGCGGCATCGAGCTGGCCGGTCACATCGAGTGCCTGACGAAACTGGAATGCCGACAGCAGCCGCTGGAGTGGGGAGTCTTCAGGCTCTGGAGGCGTGCCACCTGCTTGGCTCGCCGCCGCCGATGGCGAGCACTCGCCGACATTCGCAAGCCGGTTCAAAGCGCCCTGCTCGCTGTCGCTGGGGCCCAGTGCACCGAGGATGAAGTCTCCCGCCTGGTGTCCCAACAGGTTGAGGTGCACACGCTCGTCCAAAGCGTGTATCTCGATCCATATCTCCTGACCCTCTTGCGTGATCTGCCCGGTGGCGGTGCGCTCACCAACGACGAGTTCCCAGTCGATCTCCCCGATATGATCTAGGCCTAAAACAAGCGATAGGGAGGAGAGACTATGATCGGCTCGATGTGCGCGAGGCGTGGACGCAGATCCCCCGGCGACGGCGGTAGCCTCGCTCTGGCTGGGTCGGATTGTTGGGGATGCT
>JAZGFE010000331.1:0-2587 GCA_036479215.1 Nannocystaceae bacterium
TAGCAATCGTTAACAAGCGACATGCCTACATCGCACGGGCCTCCGATCCCGGAATCGGGCCGTGACCGCGCCATAGCGGGCCCTCTGCGGCAGTTTACTTGAAATCGTCGTCTGGAACTTCAGGTTAGGGTACAGATCGCCTCATGTTAGAGGCTGAAAATCGTCTTTGCTTGGTGTAGGCGGCGGTTTAGGCGGCAGCAGTGGGTAGGGGGGCCGCGATATTGTTTTGCAGTCTTGGCGACGCGCGGTCCCTGACTCCCTGCGTCCGCATGCGGTCATGTAGGAAGGCCTCGAAGAGGTCCCAGTGCCCGTTGACTTCGATGCAACGTAGAGCGCCAGTACGGCTTCGGCACGCTCTTTGATCCACCTCATTCCTCCCTGATCACAGCGTCGACCGATAACGTGCTTCACGGCTCCTTCTTTTCGACGGGAGCGATTTGTGCCAGGCGTCGCAACGCGGTGGGTCCCACCGATGAGGCACAGGACGCCAATAGCGAGAGCGCATGTCGTCGCGCGGATGTATGCGAATGGCTGAGATAGCGCGGGGTAACGAGTAGGTCGAGTACGTAGAACGCCGGATAGACGACGGCGCAATAAGTGGCCATGATGACAGCACACTCACTGCCGCGATCGCTGCGCATCCTCTTCTGGAGACTCGTGGCAATTGAAAGCCCAGGCCTGTTTCCACAATCGACGGCGGTGTTGTGCTGAGACAACAGGCTCAAGTCCCGTGCTCGATCGCGCCACACCAGTCATCATGACGGGATGTACATCGGCCGAACGAGCAACACCAAAATCCCAATCTCGACCACAGGGTCACACCACACCACCGGAGTCAACGCCGATCGTGCGACCGTCGCCGGGAGGGGCGTTTTCAAACGCAGGAGGGCATGAGCGACCCGAACGCCTATCTGGTACGCGATGCGCCGCAGCACGATCTCGACCGCTGCGCCGCATCCTCCTCAAGCTCTCAACTAGAGTCTGCGCGGCAACACCTTGGGGACACTCTAGGCCTACGAAAAAATTGACGGAATCCGCCATATCGATCCTGACGATGCAGCCGAACATGCCCTCGTAGCCCGGTCTCACCCAGGCACCGGCAAAGCGAAGGTCCGCGCGGAGTTTGCGTTGAAAAATTTGCCTTGAGACAGGAGACCTGATCTAGGTTCTGTGGCGTCGCCTCCAGATAGCCTATAATCTTTCACCCGTGTCGTAGTTGCTGAAATCGCCTCCATTCCACTACCGCAGATCAGCTAAGAGATGCTAGACTGACAGGGCCCGCAGGGATGAGAGGACAAGCACATGGTGAAATCCTACGAAGAACTAGAGGGCGGACGATCCGGGGGGGGGGGGGTCGCACCCGCACGTCGCCGCGTCAGCGCACTACTATCTTCTGCAACCGCGCCGAATCTGCGCGTCACAGGTCGAGATTTTGCCTTTCATGACATGAGCGTCAACGGCCTCTCCGTGGCCGCACACTCATTGCGTCTCGATGCCGAACACAAACTCGAGAAGTCGCTGTCTCTACGCCCAGCAGAAATCACGGCGTCGCTCCCGGAAGCGTTCCGAGAGGCCATGACTCAGGCTGCCCTTTTTAACGGCTACTACGCGCGAACGTTCGCCAAGTACGAGGGCGAGGACGAGGACGATCTGGTGACGGACGCACCGGCGGGATTCGAACACTTGACAGATCACGCCCTCGACCGCCTTCGTGGACCGTGGCGCGAACTTTGCTCCACGACTTCGACCTCCACGATATGCTTCACCCCAGACGATACGACGCCGCTAACACATTGTCGCACGCCGATCCCATGCATCATGGTCCTGATCACACGCACCACCCACTTACACGAACGGACGTTGACTATGTTTCCATACCAAGTTAGTCGCGGAGAATCATGTATCGTGTAATCCTACTCGATGATGGCGATGCAAAGCTGGGTTCATTCATGAAGGGGCTTCAGCACTGCTACAGACGACACAACGCACAGAGCGCTGCTGCTCTAACAAGCCTGGCGCCTGATGGTACTAGGACCATCCTCATCGAAGATGAAGATGGTCGGCCGGTCGGCGGCACGCGCGTCCAGCCGAGGCTCCCCTCCCGGCCATTACCCTTCGAGACCGTACTGACCAAGCTGCTGGATGCCCAGGCGCTCGCCTTTCTGCACACAGCGACAATGCCAGTGGCGGAGGCATGTGCATTGTGGCGAGTCGAGACTGCGAAGCAAGCGGGCATCGCCCAATTGCTGGTGCAGGTCGCGGTCGCGCTCGCCCGTTCGATGAAAGTCAAAACCCTCTTCGGATTCACCCATCAGTACCTAGCGCCCTCCCTCCGCCCGTGCGGGTTTCTTCCTGTTGAGGGGCTGGCCCCACTGCCTTACCCTGATGCCCGCTATACCTCCCAAGTATACGTGGCGGCACCGATGGATCTATCTGGGTTGGGGGCCGAGGCGCGAACTGAAATCCAGATTGCGACGAGTCAACTAGCGCAAGAGCGACGATGTATGCACGCCTATCGAACCAGTATCGAACAGGCCGCTCCGTACGCATTGACGCTGAGCATAGGTATGAAGAAGGGGACCAAATC
>JAZGFE010000332.1:0-53765 GCA_036479215.1 Nannocystaceae bacterium
CATCCCCGGTGTTCCCGAGAGAGGGTGTTCCGCTGGACGTCTCATCGAGACTCCCCGTCGTGATGCCCTCGAAACAAGCGAGGCAGGCTGCGAATGGTAGCGCGAGCACCGTGGCTGTTCGCTGAGATGTCAATTGAGATGTCAATTGAGATGTCAATCTACTCACGCTTGACCCCTACCATGCTGCGTGTCACGAGTTGCGCGGTGCGTCGATTCCGCATTGAATTGTCTCATATACTGCCGTCGCGGCCTGCAGGTGCGGGCGGGGAGTCGGGTGCGACGATCCTTGCTCGTCCCCCCAATGTGCGATGGCTCCGTGGGTAGCCCGCCGCTGTGCCGCTCGCCCGCTCTCAGCGCTGCTTCTGGTCGGGCGTCCCGTTGGTCGCGGGCGGTGTGGCTTGGAGCGGCGGGACCGACAGCGGCGCGAACAGCGCGAACGCGCCCGTACCGCGCCTCGTACCTATCGGACCCGTGGTCGGTTCTCGCCTGATAGGCCGAGTTGAACCGTTGTGCCGGCAGCAAAACTGCCCGGGCTCGGCTCGTACACGCTGCGGATATACGACAGGTTCCGCGCCCCATCGGGGTGTGCCGGTGCGATCGTCGGTGAGAGCGCGACGGCATAGAGCGCGAGGAGTGCCGCTGCCGCACCGGCGCAGAGCATGCGGATGCCAAGATCGGATGCCCGGAAGACCGCGATGACGACACCGAGGCTGCCCAGGCCGACGGAGAGCCAAGTGCCCCAGTTTCCGCCCAGCCACCACACGAGTCCATAGGGTCGATAGTCGGCTTTGAACAGTGGGACGAGAATCTCGGCTACGGGGAAGTGGACATGGGTCGGATCGATGTGGGGCCATAGGGTGGCGGCGAGGCCGTTGACGATCGCCGACCAGACCCCCAATAGCATCACGGTAGCCATCCATGGCCATGATGTACTCATTTGTCGGAACGCATGGGACCAGCCCAAGATCAAGGCCGGGAAGGCGACGACCAGGTAGCGGGGGCCGACGCGCCAGCCGCCTTGAAAAGTGAGTCCGCAGCCGACGACGAAGAGAATCAAGAAGAACGCGAGGTGGATCTGGGCTTCGTGGGCGCGCGGCCCCGTGGTGAGGGCGAGCTGAGCGAGGCCGTAGAGGGCGAAGGGAAACAGGGGGACCCACCACAGGAGGCCGTGCTGCGGAGAGAATAGATGGGTAAACACGCCCTCGAATGTGGGGGCCGTGAGCCCGAGCAGGCCTACGGCATGTTTGGCGGCGAAGATCGGATCGACGGCTTTGTGGTAGCCGGTGGTCCAAGGTGAGTCATACACCGTCTCATGGTAGGCCGCGAGCAGAGCGATGGGGAGGAGCGCTCCGATGACGCTGCCTCCCAACGCGGGCCAACAGCGAGGGCGCGCAAGGTGTCGAAGTAGCACGAACCCCAGCGGCACTGCAGCAAAAACGGCGGGATACTCCGTAGCAACTGCTGTCGCGGCCAGCATGCCGCCCCCCATGGCCTTTCCCAGTTTTTGTTCGTCGATACCGTCGATGCAATAGCCGATGCCAATAGCGAGCAGGCAGGCGGCGAGCTGATGCGAGTAGAAGAGGTGGGCATAGCTAGCGACAGGAGTGGCGACGGCATACAGGACCACCGCCAGCAAGACGGGTTGGGCCCCTTCGCGCGGTGCGTAGCGACGCCAAGCCCAAGCACAGAGGATCACGGTGGGTAGCCAGGCGCCCAGGAGTCGGGCCCACAGCGTCAAGTCTCGTAGCGTGATCGTGTGGTTGAAAGCCTGCATCGCTGGTCTGGCAACGGCGTAGGCGATGGCGGCGACCAAGCCGGTAACGGGGGGCTTGTTCGGAACGAGGCCCTTGTTCGCTGCGCGGGAGATATCTGGTCCCGGGTCCAGACCACGCGATCGTGGCCCGTCGATGGCGAAGCTCGCGTCATCGACCAGCGCGATGCCCTGCATCAGCCGAGGCATCTCGTTGGCGCTGCGAATGCTCTCGAAGTAGGGAAAGGACGTGGCGAGCGAGATCAGGAGGAACAACGCCAAGCCAAGCAGCGGTACTTTGGGTGCGAGCTGGCGGCGCCGCACAGACTGCAGCTTGCGAGCGAAGGTCGACACGAGATCCCGGCGTCGCGCTACGACTTGCCGTCGCTGAGGGCGTTTTGCCCCCGCAGCTTGGCCTTGAGTGCCTCGAGTTCGTCGTCGAGTTCGGACGCGTTGTTGAGCGCGTTGAGTTTGCGGTCGATGGCGGCGGCCTCCGCTAGCGACTCGCCTTCCTCGGCCACGATCTCGTTGTGCACCTCGATCTGCGTGATCTTGTGCTCGATCTCGTCGATGCGTGCTTCAGCACCGGTAGCGAAGCTTGATCCGCCCGTGTCGCCCGCTTTGGCCGAGCGCGCCTGGGCCATGAGTGTACCGCGTCGCAAATTCAGCGATTTGAGCTTCTGTCGCGAAGACTCGATGCTCGCTTTCATGTCGGCAACCACGTTGCTTTGTTCAGCCAAACTCGCCTCCGCGTCCCGTCGCTCGCGTGCCAGGGCTGTCTTCTTCTCGAGAGCGGCTCTTGCGAGCGACTCATCCTCCATTTGCAGGGCCCGCTGCGCTCGTTCTTGCCACGATTGCTCCTCGCTTCGAAGCTCTTCGGTCTTGCGTTCTGCCATCTTGCGGGACACCGTGGCGTCACGCAGATCAGAGTCCGCTTTCTTGATTTGATCGGCGAGGTTGTCCAGCATCAACGCGATCTCTTGGCCGGGGTCGGAGAGCGACTCGACCGCGTCGTTGAGAGATCCGGATATCGCACGCTTGAGACGGCCGAAAAGGCCCGGTTTGTTGCTGCCCATGGGGTCCCTGCTCGGAGCATAGCTTGAACGAGGCCGGCCCGGTTTGCCAGCTGCGAGCCCAAGCTGAGTCCACGTGCGGCAGGCGGGCTGAGTCCACGTGCGGCGGTGGGGAGGCGGGGCGGAGCTGCCGCGGTGGGGGTTTGATAGGGTTGGCCAGATGGGCGCTGCATCCGGATTTCCTGGCGTTCGTGGGCACGAGGCGGTGCAAGCCCGACTCTCGCGCGCCATGTCGCGCGGGCGACTTCACCACGCGCTGATGTTCGTCGGGCTTGAGGGGGTGGGCAAGGCCATGGTCGCCCGCGCCATGGCTTGCGCCCTCACTTGCCGTGTCGAGCCCCACCGTGGTTGCGGTCGCTGTGTGAGCTGTCGGCGTTTCATAGCGGGCCGCCATCCGGATCTCGAAGTGGTGACGGCGGTGGGCAAAGGCAGTGTGATCACGGCGGCGCAGGCCGAGGAGGTTGCGCTTCGGTGCATGCGCGCGCCCTACGAGGCCGGAGCGCATGTCGTCGTCCTCGATCCCGCCGATCGCTTGAACGAGGCCTCGGCGAACAAGTTACTCAAGGCCATCGAGGAGCCACGGGAGGGGGTATATTTCGTGTTGGTAACCGACAACGTCGGGGCCATGATCTCGACGTTGGTCAGTCGCTGTATGGTGGTCAACTTCGCGGGGCTCGCCGATTCGGACGTAGCGGGGATACTCGACGATGTGGTGGCGCGTGATGAATCTGTGCTGGCACCGAAGCGACGCGCGCTCGCTATCTCGCTGGCCGGTGGTCGCCCGGGGGCAGCGCTGCGGCTGGCAAGGGATACGCGCCTCGAGGCGTTTCAAGAGCTCGTGGGCGAGTTGATCGTTGCGGGACACGAGGGGCCACGTCGGATCTTCGCGGGTGCTAGTTCGTCGCTGTGGCGATTGTGGGGCGAAGCTGTGGTGAGCATGCCAGACGACGACGAGCCGGCTTCCGAGCCCGAAGATCAGGGTGTTGTCGTGGTGAAGGGCAAGCTGGGCAAGAAGCGATCAAAGAAAAAGGTCGGTCGAAAGAAAGCGGGGAGTAAGAAGGGTAGCGAGACGCCGGCCAAACAGCGGGCCGCGGCGGCGCAAGTGGCGGATTTGTGGCTGTTGCATCTGCGGGAGCGTTTGGTTGGTCATGCGGGTCTAGATGGGATCGCGCGCGGCCGGGACGATATGGCCACGTTGGCGGCGGAGATTCGGGTCGTCCAGCGCTTTCAAGCCGGTCTGCGCCGCAACCCGAACGTTCGCTTGGCGCTGGAGCAAGTCTTGCTGGAGTTGTCGCAATGACGGTGGGGGCGGAACTCTCGCTCGACGCGGCGCTGCTCGATGCGACGAGTTTGGATCCGCGTTCGCGGGAGCGTGGCATTCAAAATATCGCCCCGGCCCTATTGGGCGAGCTCAAACGGCCGGGGCCGTCGTGGCGCGCGGCCCATGATCATGCGCGCGGATCGGAGGCGCTCGAAGCTCTGCGTCGCGTGCTGGAGCATGATGCACGGCTCGAAAATCGGGGCTGGGCGTTGGTGGGCTTGGGGCGTCTCGGCGACCCGGAGGTGCGTGGGCCGGCGATGCGGTCGATCGCAGCGTCGGGGGAGGGCGCTGCGACGGTGTTCCAGCGCGAATGTGCGGCGTTGTATCTGAGCTTTCTGGGGTCCGCTGCGCGCGGAGCAGGGCAAGACGCCACGGTGGCGTCGGTACGCGCTGCGCTGGTGGAGGGGTTGGGGAGCGAGCACGATGACGTGCGATTCCAAGCCGCGGTCGCGCTTGCGGAAGTTGGGGGGGAAGATGTGGAGGCGCGCTTGGTCGCCGCGCTGGTTCACGAGCATGAGGATCGTGTGCGGGCGAATATCGTCTGTGCCCTCGCATTGTCCGATCCCCCCGGACCCATCGCTGTCGGCGCGCTTCGTGGCATCGTGGCGGGGGACCCCGTTTGCGCCGAGGTGGCTTACGAGGCGGCACTGGCGTTGGCGGGCGCCAGGCATCCAGATGCCATCCCGCAGCTGGTGATCGCGTTGCGGCGCCGCGACCTACGAGATCGAGCCTTGGAAGCGTTGGCGGTGTTCGATTGCGTCCAGGCCCGCGCCGCCGTCGATCCGGTGCGGTCGCTCGCTTGGGGGTGGCAAACCGGTGGCGTGACCCGTGTCCGGGCTGCCTACGCCTTGGCGCGTTGGATTCCGGACGAGGGCAACAAGCTGCTCAGGTGGCTGCGCTTTCACCCCAAGTTCGCGGTCCGAGGCGCGGTGGAGGAAGCGGCGGCGTTGTTGGTGCGGCATGGTAGCCGGGACGATCGTATCGACGAAGGTGGCGACGCCTGAACCGTAGGTTCCCCGCGCTCGCCTTTTCGCGCAGTTTTAGCGATCCATCCGTCCCAACGCACGCCCCGCGATTTCGAAAACATCGCGCGAGACCTGGGGCCTGGCTGCAATGCGTTCGAGTTGGGTCTTCATTGCCTTCGATCGGCGGCCGTCGAAGCGGCGCCACTGGGAGAGGCCCGTGCTGAGGCGTGCCGCCAGCTGGGGGTTCTTGGCATCGACGGCGACCACGACGTCGGCCAACAACGCATATCCGGCCCCGTCGGAGCTGTGGAACCCGACTTGATTACGGGTGCTGAATGCCTGAACGAGCGAGCGGACTCGGTTCGGGTTCGATAGGTTGAAGTCATCGTGGGAAAGCAGCGTTCGCACGCGTGCCACGGTGTGGATGCGCTGGGGCAGTGCTTGCAAACTGAACCACTTGTCGAGGGCCAGAGGAACCTCACGCCAACGGGCGTAGAACACCGCCAGCGCCCGGTCACGCTCGGGTGTGTCCATATCTAGGAGTTGGGCGAGCGCGGCTTCGGAATCGCTCATGTTGTCCGCGGCCTCAAATTGATTCCAGGCCAAGGCGATCGAGGCCGAAGTCCCCCTTGCCGTGAGGTAGCGCAAGGCCGTGTTTTTCAGCCGACGCCGGTCGATCGCCCGTTTTTCGCTGCTGTACGTTGCATCGTGGTTGTCCGCGTAGATGCGAGTGAGTCGGGCGCCGAAAAGTTCGGAGAGCTCTCGCTGCGCGGCCTCACGCGCAAGGTGCAGGTTGTCCACGTCGACGATGTCCATCGCTTGGCCCAGGACGTGCTCGTCCGGCAAGGTCAGTGCCAACGCTAGCCATGATCCTTCGGCCGCGGTGTCGTCCAGCAAGGCTTCGAAGCCGGACAGAAATAGCGGATCGAGCTTCGCGGTGACGCCGTTGCGCAGTTGACCGGCCATCTCCAGTAGCACCGACGTGGCCAGCGTCTGCCCGGCGTCCCACCGATTGAATCGATCCGAGTCGTGACGCATGAGGAACGCCAGGTCTTCCCGGCTCCTCTCGGATCGCAACTGCACGGGTGCCGAAAATCCGCGCAACAGCGACGGTGTGGGCGGGTCCTTTACCCTCGTAAAGCGGAAGGTCTGCCGGGCCCGGCGGAGCTCGAGCACCCGTGTGCCGGCGGACGCGTCGACCTCACCTTCGAGGCGCAGCGGGATGTCTTGGCCGTCGGCGTCGAGCAGTCCCATGGCGATGGGCACGTGCCATGCACGACCTTCGGGTAGCGGTTCGCCTTGGGGGCCGATCTGCTCCAGATCGAGTTCGTAGATCTCGCTTTGGGGGTGGTATCGGCCTTCGGCGCGAAGGATCGGCGTGCCAGCTTGATCGTACCAGCGTTCGAATTGCCGCAGGTCCGTTTCATTCGCGTCCGCCATGGCGGCGCGAAAATCGTCGCAGGTGACGGCGTGTCCGTCGTGGCGAGCGAAATATGTATCCATTCCTTTCCGGAACCCATCTCGCCCCAGAAGTGTCCGGTACATGCGTACGACTTCCGCCCCCTTGTTGTACACGGTGACCGTGTAAAAGTTGTTCATCTCGATGTACGACTCGGGCCGAATCGGGTGGCGCATGGGGCCCGCATCTTCGGCAAACTGAACCGCGCGCAGCGTCTTCACGTCCAAGATACGTTTCACCGGATCGGAGCGGAGATCGGCGGTGAAGCTTTGGTCCCGAAATACCGTGAGACCCTCTTTGAGGGTAAGCTGGAACCAGTCACGGCAGGTTACACGGTTGCCTGTCCAGTTGTGAAAATACTCGTGCGCGATGACGGCTTCGATATTCTCGTAGTCATCGTCTGTGGCCGTGGCTGGGTCCGCGAGCACGTACTTGGTGTTAAATACGTTGAGCCCCTTATTCTCCATCGCGCCCATGTTGAAATCGGACACGGCGACGATCATGTAGATGTCGAGCTCATACTCCAGACCGTAGTTTTCTTCGTCCCATCGCATCGCCTTTTTGAGTGAGGAGAGGGCGTGCCCGCAATGGGCGAGATCCGACGGGTCGACCCATATTTCGAGTTCGATGCGCCGCCCTTTGGGCGTGGTGTGCTCGCCACGATGGCATCGTAGGTTCCCGGCGACCAAGGCAAATAGGTAGCTGGGCTTGGGTGATGGATCTTCCCATTGCACCCAGTGTCGACCCCCTTCGAGGTCCCCCGAAGCGACTCGGTTCCCGTTCGACAGGAGAACGGGGCAGCTGATCTTGTCGGCCTCGATTCGAGTGCGGTACACGGACATGATGTCGGGTCGATCGAGGAAAAACGTGATCCGGCGAAAACCCTCGGCCTCACACTGGGTACAATATGTATCACTCGATCGATACAAACCGCTCAACGCGGAGTTGTTCTCGGGGGAGATCCTGACGACTGTGCGGAGTTCGAACGACGCTGGAGGACGCAGTAGTGTGAGACCCGTCGCGGCAACCCTGTATCGGGCCTCGTCGAGGGGATGGCCATCGAGTGAGATCTCCAGCAGGTGGAGAGACTCCCCATCGAGAACGAGATCCGCAGATGCCGCGTCGACTTCGGAGTTGCGACGTACGCTCAGTTTGGCGACTACCGTGGTCTCCCCAGGCCGGATTTCGAAGCAAAGATCAACGCGTTCGATGGCGTAGGGTGCAGGACGGTAATCCCGACGAAATCGGGGCTGGGGCGACTGGGGCATACCGTCTCACGCTACTACAGGCCGGATCGGGGCGGCGGGGGCGGGGGCGGCTGCAGCACTCGCTCTGCCGAAGTGGGGCAGCTGGTCGCCCGTCTCGCGGGGATGGCGGCTGCGTTCCGCCGCTGCGGGGCGCATTGATCTGCTTCGCGTGTACCCGGGCTCGCCTTCGCGGGCGGAACCGAGCGCGACCGGCACCAATCGCCGTCTGACCGCTTGCCAGGTGGGTCGTGTCGCGCTAGTTTCCGCGGCCGAACCGGGTATCTTCCCCGGCCACACGGAGAACTCTAAGAGATGGCGAAACTTTCCCAAGTGCTGCGCGACGAGAAGCGGATCAAGCTGATCGATCGCATGGCGGACAAGCGCGCTGTGTTGCGCAAGAAGATGAAAGACCCCAACCTCGGTGAGGAGGAAAAGGTGGAAGCGATGGACGCTTTGGCCAAGCTCCCCCGTAACTCCTGTCCAACCCGCCGCACCACCCGATGTGGTGTCACGGGGCGTGCCCGCGGCGTGTACCGGAAGTTCGGACTCTCGCGCATCGCGTTGCGCAATCATGCGCTGGCCGGCGACGTGCCGGGCATGACCAAGTCGAGCTGGTAGGGGGCGCGATCATGCGGCTGGGTATTCATCCAACTTACAACAAGGTTCTTTTCGTCGATGCGGCCGCGGAGAAGGAATGGGTCGGCTATTCGACCCAATCTTCCAAGGAAAAGAAGTCCGTCGGCGGTGAAGAGCTTCCCGTGATCAAACTCGATATCTCGAGCCACAGTCACCCGTTTTGGACGGGTAAGGCTCGTACACTGGACGCGGAGGGTCGTATCGATCGATTCAAGCGTCGTTATGCGCGGCAGGCCGCCCAGGCTGGCAAGCCTGCCGCGAAGGCACCGGAACAGCCGAACAACAGCTGATCCGAAGCACCGTCACGCTCGGAAAAAAAAGTCGCGTCCCTAAAGAGACGCGGCTTTTTTTCGTGGTGTACACCTTTGATCCGAAAGCCCCCAGGAAGAGTCCTCCGAATCATTCGGCCTCCGCCCTGCCGTTGGCGGTAGGGGCCGTTCATGGTCTGTGTGCCCAAGGTGTCGGAGGCGCGACGGCGACGTTCCTCGGCCCCCGCTCTCGTTGAGCGTGCAGCGTGTCGCGGATGTGTTGAATCAAGCCAGGTTCAACGCGTTGTTCGAGCCAGCCCGTCAATGCCTTGGTGCCATCGTGGTACGCGTGCCAGAGGTCACCCGACCATGGATGGGTGCGGGGGTGTGTCAGGCCCGCGAAGTCCGACGATCGGGCGCGATACCCTGCCAACGCACGTAGGTGCCGGCGGACAACGGCGTCGGGCGAGTAGAGCGAGGGGTCGGCGTGGGGGGGGATCACGCGCCACAACAGGCCTTCGGGGACCGTCTTGAGTTGGCGGGCGGCCGGACGTGAGAATAGATTTGTGAGGTAGATCGGGGTCTCGCGGAATTCATCGCTGCGCCACAGCGCCGCGATAAGTCGCAGCGGCTTGTCCACCTCTGGAAGATTGGGCCACTTTCGCCGCAAATGTTCGCGATAGAACGGGTGATGCAACAGCTGGGCGTCGAGGTAGAGCACGTTGGATCCGGCCCCCAGAACTTCCTGCGCGAACAAAATAGGGAAGGTGCGATGGTCGTCCGTGCCGATGACCAGTGCCTTTGGAGCGGTGGGTGTCCGGAGCACGTCGAGTGCGTAGGCTTCCACCCCCGCCTCTCGGCTGGGGAGGCCGAATGCGGCGGTGCGTAGGAGCTGCGCCGCCACCAGTAGGCAGCCGCAGATCCCGGCAAACACCATGTGGGCCCGTTGAGTGGGTCGAACGCGCGCTAGCGCGCAGCTGCACAACACCGTCCAGAGCACGATAGGCATGATGTCGAAGCGCTCGAGTATCCAGGCGCCGAAGGGGGATCGGGGGTCGATATCGTGCATCGCGGGGAATACCAGCGTCACCAGGCCCGTGGTGATGAGCAGTCCCGCCCAGACGCGACGCGGGACACAGGTGGGACGACGCGCCGATGCGGCGACGGCCAACAGTCCGAGGGCTGCTGCGATGGGGTGGGCCAGTGCGCCCACACTCAATGAGGCGCCGATCTGTTCGCAGATTCGCTCCCATAGGTGCCACACTGACGGCGTCTCTGTGTGGAGGCTCAGGCGGAGCAGCCCGTAGTCTAGGCGGAGCACATGGTGCAACCACCCTGTGAGCGACGCGGTGTCGCCCCAGCGCCAGGCGCCCTCTGTACCCACCATCAGACTCAAGAACATGGTACTGCCCGCGAATCCGCCGAGTCCGAGCTGTCCCAGTCGGCGCAAGTTGACTAGGATCGCCTTGTTCGTATGCCAGGCCGACGCCAAGACCAAAGGCGCGAGCAGGCCACATGTGAGGTGATGGCTGACCGCACAGCCCCAGAGCAACCCTAGTGCCAGCGGCGGCCAGGGACGCGCGAGGGTGTGCCGAAGCACCAGGGCTGTGAACAACACGAGGGGCCCCCACACCTCGCTGTCGAAACTATGCAGCACGACGACCGACGAGGTTGAAGCGAGGAGCACACACACGATGGCGCTGCCGCGGGAAGCCACTCGGGTCAGCGCCGCGCATAACACGATCCACCCCACGACGCCCAGGAGTGCCGGCGGCAAGGCAGCGGCACAGACCTCCAAAACTCCCAACTCCTCCAAAAGGCCTGCAGGTAGGCCGAGCAAACGCATCCACGGGTAGCCAGAGGGGTGTGGCACGCCGCCGCGGAGCATGACCGTAGCGAACTCGCCAGCGTCACCGGCTTGGATGCGCCGTGGGATGGCCCACCACACCGTGGCAAGCAACACGACACCGACTAAAACCAGATCGGATCGAGTCGTCCAGCACGCTCGCAGCGGCGAGCGTGGGATGGCCTGCGGGGGGGGCGTGATCAATTCGTCTGGGCCGGTTTCGGCTGCCGCCATGCGTGCAACGATGGTACAACTGTTCGTTGTGACACGGAGTTGTGAGACCTCTTTGCGGCGGAAGATCATCACGGCCAGCCTCGAACTGGGAACCGCCGCCGGTGAAGAGGGGGTGACGATGCGTGGCATCGCGTCGAAGCTGGGTGTGAGTGCGACGGCGCTCTATCAGCATTTCGAGGGCAAGGCAGCGATCTTGCGGGAGATCCGGCTCTACGGCGTGGACCAGTTGTGGGCAGCGCTGGCTCCGGCCCGGGAGATCGAGGATCCGCGAGGGCGCGCTGTCGGGATGGGCGAGCGCTACGTGGAATTCGCCATCTCCAATCCGTGGCTGTACGTGGTGCTCACGCAGCACGATCAAATCGACTGGGCGCAGCTCGATCCAGAGGAGGTCCTTCGCATGACGCGCCCGTTGGTGTTGGTGCGGGAGACGCTGGCGGACGGGAAAGAACGAGGCATGTGGGCCGACCTCGACGTGGAGCTAGGAGCGTTTCGCATGTGGGCTGCGATGCACGGCATGTGCTCCCTCATGATCAGCGGTCGCATCAGCGAGCAGCACCCCGTGTTTCCGGTGCGCGACAAGAGTGCCTACGTGCGCCAGTTTATCGAGTCGTTGGTGGCGGGACTGGGACCGACCTAGGCGAACTCAGCGTGCGAGCACGCTATCGAGCGCAATCATACATTCCCCGGCCGGTGTCAGGACGAAGGCGTCGTGATGGAGGCGTTTCTCGAGCGGGGAGCGCAGCGCGTCGGGGATGTTCTCCATGGCTGCCTGAGCGACGGTTGGCCACGGCGCGCGCGTGCCCACTCGGCGACAGCCCTCCGGCCAGGCCGCAAGGTGAAACGTGCGGTGCTCGCGATCCAAGATGGTCTGTAGCCACGGGCAGCGTGCGGAAGCGAGGGCGTCGAGCTCGTCGCTCTTCCAGCTGGTGCTGGCGAGAACGGTGAGCGCTTGCTCGACACCGGTCGTGACGGGGCGTCGCGCCGGGTCGCGGAGCACAGGACGCTGTCCAGGATCGCGCCTGAGCTGGGCGATGTCTGCGACCTGGACGTCGAGTCGATCCAGTACGGCGCGGGCGGGCGGTCGCTCGTCCGGATCGGTGGCCGTCATCTCCGCGATCAGTGAGCGCTCACTGGTTGGCAGGGCCGCGTCTCTCCCTCTTGTGCAACCGAGTAGCACCGAACGGTAGATCGCGCCCAAGCTGAAGATGTCGCTCGCCGACGTGGGCGCTTCGCCTCGGCGCTGTTCTGGCGGTGTGAAGGCGAGGATTTCTTCGAGGCCGGCCGTGTGGGTGGCCACCAGCCCCGCAAGGTGGTGGGCGCCGAAGGGCCCCAGCAACGGCCGGCCGAGGGCATCCCCGACGATATGAAGCGGTAGAATCTGACCGTGCACGATGCCTCGGCGGTGGGCGGCGAAGAGTCCCCGGAGCAGGAACGCGAGTAGACTCTTGGCGCGAAGGATGTTCTCCGCGAGCCCCGGCGGTCGGATGAGTGCGCGCAGAGAAGCTTCTTCGGCTCGGGGAAGTACCAGCAAACCTTGCTCCGCGTCGTGGCGGAGCACGGGCCGAATGGCGGGGTGGTCCAGCTCCGACGCCGCTTGTGCGGTGTGGAAGAAGCGGTCGACGGCAGTTAGGAGTTGGGAGCTGTGGGCCTCGTCGCGGCTGTACTCCCGCAGCAGGAGGTGGAGCTCCACTTCCTGTAGCGTCACCCGGTCGACCCCGGTGTAGGCCGCGCCCGCCAGTTGGGTCGGGAGCGTACCGGTGACGGTGTATCGCCCGCGGGTCGGTGGCAGTTCGGCCTCCGCGTGATCCCGTCCGAGGACCAGCTGCGCCGCGAGATCGTAGCCCAGCGTGCCCAGGGCGCGACCGAGTAGCGTCGCCACGGGTAGTCCCGCGTCCTCGTCGAGCCTCAGCGCGGCCTGAGCGTGGCGCACGGTACCTTCGGTGTCGCCCAGATCCCAAGTGATGCGCGCAGCCAGAGCGAGCTCGGGCGCCGAGACTCGGGCGCCGTCTAGGTGGAGCGATTTGAGGGCGCCGTGGAGATCTCCGGCGCTGAGGAGTACCTGTGCCGCGGACAGACGATCGCCCGCCGCAGCGAGTGCGTTGGCCTGGGCGCTGGGAATGTCTTGGACGCTGGCTGCCAGTCGGGATGACTCGAGATGTCGCCCACGGCTGTACAGTAGCGTAGCGGCGGCCCGGCGCTGTTCGATCGTCGCATGGGTGTGCAGCGCGTTCAAGGTGCGATCGAGTAGATCGCCATCTCCCGATTCGACCGCGGTCCGGAGGGCGTCGGGGTAGGCCGACGCTTCCAGATAGTGGATCGTGGCGCCGCTGAAGTTCCAAATTTGCTCCAACACCCACCCCGCGAGCGCCCAATCGCCTCTGGCGGCGAGACGCTCCGCCACCTCGGTGTGCCGCCCGAGCTCCAGTGCCGCCCGATCAGGGGCCGCGAGTTGTTCGATCATGGCGCGCGTCACAGCTCTTCCACCGAAACGCGCAACGTGGTGGTCGCCTTCGGCGTCTTCGCGCGGGGCACGTCATTTGCGGCCAGGTCGTCCGCTGTAGCCATACGATCCAAGGTACCGGCGGGGATCCGTGGGTAGCGGTCGAGATACTCGAGGTGAAGCGGTGTCGTGAGCGCGTATACGAGGGCCACGCCGCGTAGTGCATGTCGCGGGTCGGCGGCAGCGATCCGATGCCACTTTTCGGTGGGCGAGGCGGGGCATGCCGTCGTCAGCCAGGCGTCGAGCTCGGACGCCGGGCCCAACGAACCGTGGAGCCACAACGCTGTCGCCGTCAGACACAGGGTGTGCAGCCCCGTGTCGAGGGTCCAGAGGAGTTCTGTGTGATGTCTGCGAGCTGCCGAAATCGCCACGCGCCGCGTGTGCCGGTGTGCCCCCGCCGACGTGATCGCCGTGCCCGGGTCGTCGGGTGCCGCCTCACGTCGGCTCCGCTGCGCGGGGTAGGTGAGCGACCAGTCCACCACGGCGAGGCGAAGAGGCAGGCGGGGACGCGTCGCCTGGAGCCAGGGGAACAGTCGCAGGCAGTTGGGATCCCTCGCGTCGAGTTCAGGCAGCTGCGATGCGGCCCAGTCGGCCAGGTTGCGCCACTCGTGGATACAGCTCTCGCTCTTCGAGCCGGCGGGAAGCTTGGCGTAGTGGGATCTCATCCCGTGGTACTTTCGTATGGTCCGGTGTGTGTCTGCGTACAGGATCTCGACTTTGCGCGTCATCGCGTATTCGGTCCTGAGACGGCGCTTGAGCTCGGTCGCCCCCAGATATCGGGGCAGCCTCCGAAGCTGTTTCTGTGGCCCGAGACGTTGGGTGCGCTCCCACTCGATGGTCGCCGCGGTGTCGATGTGATCGACCTGTTCACGCAGCACGCGCCGTGCTGCTGCCAAGGCCTCTACGGATTCGTCGAGGGCGTGTTGCGGAAAGTCGGGACCGAACAAGAGCGGTAGGGCGAGCAAGCGTGCGCGAAGATCGTCTGCGCGCGCGAGTGCGGATCGGAGGTTCGGCGAGCTTGCGGCTCCGAGCTCGCTCGGGATCTCGCGCAAACGATGGGCGAGCTCGTGTAAGAAGGCTGCGCACGAGGGACAAGCCCCTCTCAACCCCCGGTACTCGAGTTCACGTAGCGTCGGATCGAGGCGGCGGAAGTACCATGTCGCGTCGCTGCGCTCGGGCTCGAAACCCTCGAGTCGTGCCTGCACTCGTGCGAGCACGAACGCGTGGAGATGCGCCGCGACCCGGATTCGGGGCGTCAGAGTTTCGATATCGAGACCCCGGCGCTCACGTTTCGCGCGCCGCAAGAGGTCTCTCAACTTCGCGCGGTGGGGGAGGGTCCCCAGCGGTGGTGGCATGAGTGGGGCGTCAGACAAGGGGTACGCGAGCCCCTCGAGGGCCATCAAGTCACGACCCGCCGCGATGAATCGGCTCGCCGCCGAGGCGTGGGCATTCGCTTGAAACGTTGCCCTTTCCGTGGTTCCCGACGGGATCGGCTGCGCACCCGCAGCGTCTGGCGGCGCGCGCCCACAGGCAGCGACCAGGAGGAGGCAGGCACCTAGGCGGAGGCGTTCGGTCCCCACGACCCGATGTTAGCAGGCGTGGCCTCGCGTGTCGGGCGGGGCGAACCGGCGGGTGGTGAGCACGTGCCATAACGCGCGCAAGGGCGTCCGTGGGAGCGCGTTGAAGTACCGCATCGTGCCGGGGAAACTTCCGAAAGTTTGGGCGATCTGGGCGAGGCCGCGGTCGGACATCACGTTGTCCCGCAAAAGCGGCGCGACGGTGTCGGGCGCGTTGCGAAAGGCGACGACGTATGCCAACAGACGCTGGTGGTAGCCGGGGTCCTCACAGATAGCGCCGATCGAAGCCTGGCGGGGATGGCAGCCCTCGACCATGGCACGGCACTGGCTTTCGAGGTCGGCGAGACCCTCGTCGTTCGGTCCCACACAGCGAAGCAGCTGGAGGTCGTACACAGGGTCGGCGTGCACGACTTGCATCAGATGCCCGATGATGGCGTCGGGATGGCTAGAGAGCCCCGTTGCGTCCACCATCGACGCCGGGTCATCGAGGAATCGCAGAAGTTGGTGAAACCAGAATGTGAGGTTTTTGGTGCGGTAGTAGTCGTCGGCGGCGGGGATGATGAAAAATCGGAACATGTCCATGGAGCCGGCGATGAGTTGGGCCCGATTTGGGATGCGATCAAGATAGCCGAGTGCCCGCGCACGTTCGAGACGGCGACGTCGTTCACCGCCTGGAATCGCCAGGTGATAGAGTGCGTAGGCTAGACGGTGGGCTTTCTGGCGTATTGCGTGTGCGTCGCCGACCGTGGAGCGCAGCAGCTTCCACGGAGATTCTCGCAGTCGGGCGGGAACAACAGTCGGCATCGTTTTGAATTCTAAAGCGCAATCCTCCGGTGGCAATGTGCCGCTGTCCCCGCTGTGTCGTCTGGTTCGACCCGGGGGGGGCGTTCTCGGTGGTTTTGGGTGCTCTGGCGCTGGTGGCCGCGCGTGGGCTCGACAGCGTAGCCGAGGCGCGTGCGGGCCTGCGGGCTGGTGGGCTGGCGGAAGCTGGGATGTAGGGGAGAAAACCTGCGCGGCCGAAACGCGCGCAGCGGTGGAGAGCGCGCACATGCCGGACTAGGTTCCTACTGTTTAAGCGAATCGCGCACTTTCGTGTGTTTCCCTATCCTAATCTTCCCGATTCTCGACCCACCCATTTGTATCCTCTGGCCGTCTTGCGTACACTGCGGCTCACATGGTTGTTGTGGAAAAACGTAGAAAGAGACCTGTTCCTAAACGCGGAACCCGTGGAACGCCCAAGACTCGCAAGATGCAGCGGCGGATCTCCGACCACATCCACGACATCACACTGAGCATGACTCAGGTGGAAGCAGCGGAGAAAATTGGCGTCTCCTACAGCGATATCCGCAACTTGGCCACGGGGAACCTGCCTAGCCTGCGCATGCTCATAGCGATGGTGAAGCGTCTTCGTTGCACGCCCGAGTCTCTCCTTGTGAAAGGGGAATTGGCGAAACTCCCCCGCGGCAGGCGCACGACGGGGGCGCAGATGAAGCTGATCCGTGCCCGAATCCGGAAGATCTGCCAAGAGGGAGAACCTGCTAAGCTGGCGAAGGCAACCGGGTTGACGATCACCAGTATTTACCAGTTGCGGAGTCAACACGAAAAGCAGGGCTTGCACACGTTCTTGGCGTTCGTGGTTGCCGGTCATTCACCCAGCGACTTGCTCTTCGGGTAACGCCTCGCGCTCATCGCCACCGTGGCGTCATCCAGATCGATCTCATACTAGATGCCGGGCGCCGCGAAGGGGGCGAGGAATTCCCGAATCTTGGCGTGTAGCGTGCTCGCGAATGCGTCGCTCACGTCTCCGTCGCAGCGCGCGGCCTCTCCGATGCCCTCGTCGAGGAGGTCGGCGATCCTGTTCATGTGATCCGCCAACAGGCCGCGGGATGTCAGTGCCGACAGTCCCACCCGGATGCCCGAGGGATCAAATGGCTTGCGCGGGTCAAAAGGGATAGAATTCCCATTGAGTTCGATACCGCAGCGATTCAGCGCTTTTGCAGCCGTTCGGCCTGATATACCTCGATTTGTGAGGTCGATCAGTAGTAGATGGTTGTCGGTGCCACCCGTGATCAGGGTGTAGCCGCGACAGATGAGCGCCTCCCCCAGGCGCCGCGCGTTGTCGACGATCTGCCGCCCGTAGGCGCGGAACTCGGGCGTGCTCGCTTCACGCAGGGCGACAGCCTTCGCAGCAGTGACGTTGTTGTGCGGCCCTCCTTGCAACCCGGGAAAAACCGCTTTGTCGATGGCCTTCGCGTGCTCTTGGCGGCACATGATGATCGCACCACGAGGCCCGCGGAGGCTCTTATGTGTGGTGGTGGTGGTAGCGTCGCAGTGCGGAATCGGGCTGGGGTGCACGCCCGCGGCGACGAGGCCCGCGATGTGAGCGATATCGGCAACGACTCTGGCATCGACCTCATTGGCGATGGACGCGAAGGCCTCGAAATCTAGCGTTCTTGGGTATGCCGAGTGTCCGGCCCAGATGAACCTGGGGCGATGCTCTCGCGCCAGGGCACGGATCTCGTCCATGTCGAGTCGGTGCGTCTGCGGGTGCACGCCATATTGCACGGCGTTGTAGTAGATGCCGGTTGCACTTACACGCCAGCCATGCGTGAGATGACCGCCGGCCGGCAACGACATTCCCATAATGGTGTCGCCTGGCTCGCAGAGGGCGAGCAGCGCCGCGAGATTGGCCGGAGAGCCGCTGTAGGACTGCACGTTGACGTGTTCGGCGCCAAAGAGCGCCTTGGCACGGTCGATGGCAAGCGTCTCGATCGGGTCGACAAACTGCATGCCTTCGTAGTAGCGACGTCCCGGATAGCCTTCGGCGTACTTGTTGGTCAACGATGTGGCGCAGGCCTCCAGTACGGCGCGCGAGGTGTAATTCTCGCTCGCTATCAAGCGAAGGCTCTCTCGCTGGCGGGCATCCTCTCCCAAGACGAGCGCGTGGACATCGGGATCGGCTAGGGCGAGTCCTGGATCGTTCGCTGACATCGGGGTCTTGTCACGTGAGTGGGGGCCCAAGTCAAAGGGTTTCCGCGGGTCGGGAGGCGCCTCGCGTTGCGTGCGCGATATCACGCATCCGGCGGCCTCTTGCAGCTCGGCGTCCGTTCGTTATCGTGGCGTGGTGCTTGGCGACCACTGCCGGGTCGAGCGTTTCGACCCCGTTGCTTCAGGTTCGGCGCGTCATCGGAGCGCTCGGGTCCTGATCATCGATAACTACGATTCTTTTACCTATAATCTGGTGCAGCTCTTTCTCGAGTTGGGGGCTGCGGTCGACGTGGTGACCCATGATGCGGGGACGGCGTCCGAACTTGTATCCTGGGAGGCGACCCATGTCGTGCTCTCACCGGGCCCCGGCGCGCCGCGGGACAGCGGAGTGTGTCCCGACGTGGCGCGCCGTGTGATTGCGCGCGGTGACCTGCCGATGTTGGGCGTCTGTCTCGGTCACCAGGCGATCTGCCAGGTGATGGGGGCCCGCGTTCGGAGGGCGGATCGGGCGGTGCACGGCAAGTCGTCGACGATCGAGCACGCGGGGGACAGCATCTTTTCGGGTCTCCCTTCGGGTTTTCGGGTCGGTCGCTACCACAGTCTCATCGTCGAACCGACGTCATTACCGCCATCCCTACGTGCCATAGCGACCACGTCGCAGGGGGAAATCATGGCGGTGCGGCACACGTCGCGACCCGTATTTGGGGTTCAGTTCCATCCCGAGTCCGTGCTCACAGAGTATGGGCACGTCATCGCCCACAATTTCCTATCAGCGCGGGCCGACCTGGGGCAAGGTTCCGTATCGTGAGTTATCTCGATGCCGTGATCGCAGCGAAACGGGAGCAACTGGGGGGCGTCCCGCTCCAGTTGGACGCCGCGGCGCTGGAGCGACAGTTTGCCGCCCAAGCCAAGTCCGGCGACTTGGGGGGGTCGCTTCGCCTCGCTCCCACGCCGCGGGTCATCCCGCAGATCGGGCGACGATCGTGTGACGACAACCTCCGCGCGTTCGACGTCCGTGTTTTGGTACGCAGCCTCGTCGACGCGGGCGCCCCCGCTGTCGTGGTGGAAACCTACGCCTCGGATGGATCGACTTCCCCCGACCTGCCTCCAGCTTGTCACACGGCGGACGTACCCGTGATCTGGAGTGATCTCGTGTTGTGCAATGAACAGTTGCTCTCCGCGCGGGTGGCGGGAGCGCGCGCGGCCGTACTCCTCGTGGACGCGCTCGATCCTCCCCGTTTACGGGAGCTCATCGTATACGCGCGACGGATCGGCATCGAACCGGTGTGTCGTGTGCACGATGTGCGCGGTGTCGATCGGGCTCTGGCTGCGGGGGGAGGGTGTATCGAGGCAAGCACCCGGGATCTCGAGGGCCGAGATGTGGACGTGAGAGAGGCGGTGGGATTGCGTGCCCGTGTCCCGAACAAGCTGACCTATCTTGTACGCGGCGAGTTCGCTACGGCGGAAGATATCGCGGTGACCCAGGGTGCTCAGATCGACGCGATCGTGGTGGGAAAGCGGATCATGGACGCTGCGGATCCGGGGATGGAGCTGATGGAGCTGGCCGGAGCCGTCGTGTCCTAGGGGGGGGGGGTGCTGCGGGGCTAGTTTGTGCCCCGCCCCGCCCCGCCCCGACGCCGCCGTGAGCGGGATAGATAAGCTGGAAGAGTGCGACGGAGCCTACGGCCGCATCCGCGACGCTGCAGGCCGCATTGTATTGGAAGTCGCTGCGCATAGTGCCGTTGTGTATCGTCACGTGGCCTCCGGTTATCGGTTCCGACACGAATATTTCGTCTTTGAGATAGAGCACGCTCAGCTTGTTGCCCGCCAAGATGGCGGCGTCGATGGCTTCGCTACCCTGCAGGAGCATGATGTGGCCATAGCTGTCGATATACGCCACCTCTTGTCGCGCGATCCCAGCGGTGAACGAGGCTCGGGTGTCCTGCACGTAGATCTGCCCGCGCACATGGCCGTTTGTCTCGGCCCACACCACGCACTCTCGCGGCGTGTTGTCCCTTCGGCACCCGTCGGCCAGTAGTACGAGCGCGAGGAGTACGAGCCATGCCGCGGGGGGCAGCGCGATTGGACGAATACGCACGCGTGTTTCGAGTACCGGCTTGGTGCGGGCAGGTCAACCAGACGCAGACGCAAGCGGAGGCATGGGAGCGGGGAGCGGGGAGCGGGGACCGTAGAAGGGAGGATCGGCGTACCGCTAGGCAGCGCCTGCGTCGCCGGGGTTCCGAGCCAGTCGGATCCGTTCGGCGTCGCCGCGAGGCGTGGCCTCGGGCACGTCGGTTCTGGGGGGGCTCCGCGGCTCCCCTCGGGGTCGTCGCCGCGGTGCATCGTTGGCGGCGGCGACAAGCTGTCCGGCGTCGTTCGCCGCTACGAGGGGGAGGTTTCGCGGTCGCGGTACGCGCGACCGGGCGAGTTTCGTGCGGACGCGCCGTGACGCGGGCAGGAGCACGTGGAACATGCACGTCGCGTCGTCCGGCGAACGATCCAAGCTCAGCCGGCCACCCAGCGACTGCAGGAGGCCGTACGCCGTCTCCAAATCGAGGCTTGTCGCCGGGGGATCATAGAGGGTGGGCTCACGCTGGATCGTTCGCCTGTCGAATCGGGTCTGTGTGAGCGCATGGTCGTCGGGAGTCGCCGCGAAGCGGACCCGTAGATCGATGTGCCAGCGCGGGTGCGCGAGGTTGCACGCCACCTCGATTCGAACACGGCCCACCGCGATGGACAGGGCGTGCCGGAGTAGCCCGAACAGCGCCTGACGGAAGCGCGACCCGTCTCCGCAAACGGGGTGATCGGGAAGTGCCCCGAAACTGAGGAGGATTGGACGACCGGCCGCGGCCGCGCGTGCGAGATAGAAGTCGGTCACGTGCTCGACGGAGGCGCGCAGATCGAAGCTACCGAGCTGCAAGTCCGCGGTGGAGGCGTCCGTAGCACCGTTGCCGCGGTCGCCGAGGACGCGCAGCAAGTCGTCGAGCGCGATGTGAATGCACTCGGCATAGCCTCGCTGGTCGCTTGGAATCGGCGCACGCAAGAGAAGATCACTCATGGCGAGGCAGGGCGTGACGCGGGCCCGCAGGTCCCCGAGCAGCTGCTGACGCATCCGGGCCCGATGCTCTCGGTCTTGTACGTTCGCTCGAGTCGCGATGTGGAGCTCGGTGTGCAGTTCATCGAGGCGGCGCGTGACTCGTGTGGCAGCGAGACCCAAGGTGGCGAGTTCACCGAAATTTCGCGGTGTGCGGGGTCGGCTGAAGCGACCGTCGACCGCGGATCGTAGGGTGCGTTCGATGGGCGCGAGCGGAGCCGCGATGGCGTTCCGAGAGCGCCTGATCGAGTCCCAAGTCCATAGGAGCGCGGCAAGGCTCGTCAGGATGGGCCACTGCGGGGCCACGCCCGAGGCAAGCGAGGCAAGCGAGGTCGCCGTCATCGCGAAAGTCAGCACCACGCCTAGACGGTTCAGGCGGCGGAGCACGCCGGAAGCTGACGAATCGCTCGTCACCGCGTCTCTATTCGGCCACCTAGGGGCGTGACTTGAGCCGGTTACGCCGTCACGGAGGCGCGGGCCGAACTGGGTTTCAGTCCACGAAGGTGGACCCGCGAAAGGGAGCTTTTCTACAACCCCCGGAGCCAGTCTGGCTTGAGTTGGGCCGGGTCACGGTCAGTTAGTACGCGATCGAGAACTTGAAGTACCGCTCGCTTGTCCCGTGGCAGTGTGGACTGCAAGGGGAGGTAGTTGCTGGCGTGGTTGGAGGAGAAACGACAGTTGGAGAACTCGCCGCGGGCGACGATGGTTCGAAGTTCGCGCAGGAGACCGAACTGGCCCGGAAGTTGGAACGATCCGTCTTGCTGGCGCGCATGGAGGGGGGTCCCCGGAACGATCGTCGTGGTGAGCGCGCCCACGAAGGGGGGGTCCATCTCGGTCAAGGTGTCACCGGTCGCAATGGCGTGTTGCTCCGACCATCGGACCCCACCGATTCCAAGCAGCACGATGACCGAGTGCGAGATGCCGGCGTCGCGCAGCTTGCCCGCAGTCTCGACGCATTGAGCTCGAGTGCCGCCCTTGTCTATCCATTTCAGCACCTCGTCGTCTCCCGACTCCATACCGTGGTACACGATGCCCAGCCCCGCTTCTCGCAACTGCGTGAGCTCCTGGGTGGGCTTGCGGCCCACGCTACGCGTATCACCGTATGTACCGACGCGCCGGACCGTCGGAAGGTGTTCTCGGATCGCGGCGAGGATCTCGAGGAGTCTCGCCGTCCCGAGAATCAAGGCGTCGCCGTCGCAGAGGAAAACACGGCGCCATGCCGTGCCGTCGCGTGACGCGTGACGGAGGTCCGCGAGGATAGTTTCCAGGGGCTTGGCGCGGAACTGCTTGTCCCGATACATGTCACAGTAGGCGCAGCGGTTGTGACTGCAACCGACAGTGACCTGCAGAAGAAGGCTATTCGCCTCACTGGGGGGGCGAAAAATGCGACCGATGTAGTCCAACGGCGGGCAGCATACCCGAACCTAGAGGCGGCACCCGGGCTGTGGGGGCGCCGCCCCGGGTGTTCCGCACGCGGGTCGCGTGGACGATGCGCGTCACGCACCCGTCACGCACCCGTCACGCACCCGTCACGCACCAAAGCGGACGCGGGGCGCCAAGCGGCCGCGGCCGCGCCGGATGCACCCGCCGAGGACGGCCGAAGGTGTCACGCGAGAGACTTGAGGATAACATGAGCACGTGGCACTATGCCGGCTGGTCGCCTCGTTCTGTTTTGTCCTCGTGCAGCCTGCCGGGTCGCGGTAGCGCGAGCTCCCGCGACGCCGGGAATACAAGGTGTCGCGTGAGCCCCTCAGAGTTCGTTGCCGCATTGTCGTGGAGTGATGGCCTCGATTTCGGGCTGCTGTGCGCGATCACATACGGTGCGCTCACGTTACTTCGCGGCACGCGGATCGTTCCGGTGCTCTTGTCGGTGGCGTTCTTTGTCGGGATGAGCTTCGTGGCGAGGTCTCTCGACCTCGTGGCCGTGGCGACGTTGCTCGAGTATTTCCTCGAATACGTCATCATCATCTTGATCGTGGTGTTCCATCAGGAACTCCGCCGCTTGTTGCTACGCATCGGGCAACGTCTGCTGCCTCACAGCCGTCGTCGTATGGAAGAGGATGCGGTGGAGAATCTCGTGGTGGGGGTCCAGCGGCTGCGCCGCGCACGGATCGGAGCGCTGTTCATTCTCGAAGGTGAACTGGACGTGTTGGGGGCTTGCAGTGACGCGGGCATCGAGGTGGATGCCGCCTTGCGTCCCGAGACTCTAGTCGCGCTAGCCGTGCCACACCCGGCCAATACGGCCCACGACGGTGGCATCCTGATTCGCGACTTTCGGATCGCCCGATGTGGCGTGATTTGCCCCCTCAGCAGCCGAGACGCGATCGACCCCCGTTTCGGTACTCGGCACCGAGGGGCGATCGGTTTGAGCGAAGAGACCGACGCGTTGGCGTTGGTACTGAGCGAGGAGCGGGGGGAAGTCCGCGTGGTCATAGGGGCTCGTGTTTCGGAAGCGTTGTCGGGCGCCGACCTCAAGCTTCAGATCCAACGGTGGATGGAGCGCCCGGCCGTGTCCGTGCTCCCGCCCGTTGCGGCGCGTGGGGCCGCCGACGAGAGTGTCGTTACAGACCCGCCCGATGTCCGCGAGGCGGTGGAATGAGATTCGGGAGCGCCGAACGTGGGGAAGCTATCGGGGCGGCGACGACCTGGGTGGCGGAGCTGTTTTCGCGCGACTGGGGCACCAAACTGAGCGCGCTGCTGGTGTCGTTGTTGGTGTTCATGGTCACTCGCGACGATGTCCAGCGCACGTTCTCCGTTCCGATTCGAGCCGTGGCCGATCCTCACCGCCTCCTGCTGACGGAGTTGCCCGAGTCGGCGACGGTGGAGGTTCGTGGGCCGTGGGCGAAGATCAGCGGGCTTCGCAGTCATGAAATCGGTGATCTGCTCCTCAATCTACGGCAGGCGGTTCCGGGGCCCCTGACGCTAGACTCGGCCGCGGTGGTGATGCCGCCGGGTATTATTCTTGAGCGGTTGGACTACGATCGCGTGGACCTACGTTTCGACACCGTCATCGAAAGGCAGTTGCCCATCGTTGCGCCGGTGGTGGGGGAGGTTCACGCGGACTACGAATTGGCGGGGGTCACGGTGGTGCCCAGCCGCTGGGGCGTCCGGGGAGGCGAGCAGAGCTTGGCCGATCTGCGTGAACTCACGACAGAACGGGTGAACCTCGCCGGCGCGACCCAGACGCGAGATCTATCGGTGGAGTTGGTGCGTGTGGACGGGGCGGCGCGATTCGTCGGCACGGTGGGGGGGCGTCCTCCGACGGTACGGGTACAAGTCGTGGTCCGGCCACGCAGTGGGGAACGGGAAGTCACGGTGCCGCTCGGCGAGACCTGGGCGGCGCTCCTAGGGGAGGATCTGTCGTCCTACCTTTCGGTACTCGAGCCGTCGCGGACAGTTGCCATTCGCGGCCCGGTGCCTGCCCTTGCGCGGCTCCAGGCCGTGGAGCGCCCGGTGGTGGCCCGCGTGTTTGCGCCACCCCAACGCGATGGGAAGCTCACGCTGCGTTTCGAATGGGCGGGCGCTGTGCCACTGGATCTCGTTCGTGCGCTGACGCTCGTGCCTGTGGAGTTGCGGATCGAGGATCCCCGGCGGCGCGATGATTCGGCTCGCTGAGCGCTCGAACGTTGTCTATCGCCAGCCCGTGAGTCGATCCAAGGCTCGCGGTGTCTTCGCGGCGACGTGCAGACGCGCCGGCTTCGTCTGCTGGGAACCGCCGTCCGACTCGCGTGGGACGCGGGCAATCTGACACTGTGCTCGGTAGCCATGTGTTCTGTGCCGAGCACAGCGGTTGAGCACCTCTGGATCCACCGCTATCATCCCGCCTCGCCGGGGCCTACGCCCAGGTTTTGCTCCCGTTCAAGGCCGTACGACATGAAGGCTCCGACCGATCTCCACCTCCCGACGCTTCGATCACTGACCCATGCCGCTGTGGCGCTGGCGCTGGGCGTGGCACCGCTCCCCGTCATGGCCGCCGAACCGGCGGAAGCCGAGGCCGCTCCCGCCGAAGGAACGGGGCAAATCCTCGGTGGCCATGTCGCGCTGTTGCGATTCGATGGCAAGACAGCCTGGGGCAGACAACTGCGGTCCGACTTGGTTGAAAGCCTTCAGTCGGTCGGTTTCACCACCAAAGGCGTCAACGTGGCGCTGAGCAAGGCCGCCGCCAAGAACAAGTGCGAGCCCACCGAGGCCGACTGTCTCGAGCGAATCGGCAAGTACCTGAACAAGAACGCGAAGACTCCGTTCGACTACTACCTCTACGCGGTCATAGCCGGGCCGGGGCAGCCTTCCACTGTCGCCATCTACGATATCGCGCGGGCCAAGCCGTTCCTGGACGTGCAGGTGAACTATGTCGACGACGACCTGATTTTGCCGATCGTCCTCCCCGGCGCGTTGGCGGAGACGGCCGCCGGGATTCAGCGCCCGACGCCGCCCCTGAGCGACGAGGAAAAGCAGGAGATGGCGACGCTCGACGAGCCCGAAAAGACGCCCGAGGAATTCGCCGAAGAAGAGCGAATCTTGGCAGCAGCGAAGAAGGCGCAGCAAGTGCAGCGCGCAGCGGATCCCGAGGCCGCAGCACAGGAGATCGATCTCAAAGGCGGATTCAAGGATCTGTGTCGCGAGGGCCCACGTGAGGACCGCGAGGAGGAGCAAGCCGATGGTACGAAGGCGAAGGTTCGCGACCTTCGCCCAGCGTGCGGAAAGGGGCCATTTTGGGGCTATTGGCAGCCCAGGGCGTGGGTCGCTGCCAGTTTGGCGGGTGTGGGCGCCCTTACTGCCGTTGGAGCTTACGCAATGACGATGGTCGCGCGTAGCGAGTGGAAGACCGCCAAGAGCGACTTGGAGAATGCAGGGGTCGACCCACATGATCCCGATGGTCGCTGCAACGATTCAGGGCAGTGTTACGAGGACCTTGCCGGCCAAGTTTCGGGCGCGAGCGAAGTTGTGCGAAAGCGCGCTCTCATGGGAGATGTGGCCCTCGGCGCCACGCTTCTGCTCAGCGGCGTACTCGTGGTCATCATCGGCCAGGATCGGACCGCAGCGCGCCGGTATCTGGCCACGGAGCGTGAGCTGAACGTGTCGAGCCTTCGGGTGGTGCCCATGATCGGTGGGGGCGATAGTGGCACCGCTGTCGGCGCCATGACGACGTTTCGCTTCTGATTCGGGCGGGGGTCTCCCGATGCCACGAAGCCCGACGCCCGACGCTAGGTGGAGCGCGCGGGCTTGTTCCCTCTGAAAGTGGGGCCGTACCGTAGCCCCACGACCTAAAGGTGGGACTCGATGAAGTCTTTGATCTTGCCCTTAGATCCGGGATTGCCGATGAGTTGGCCTGATATCGCGCCGGCCTTGACCAGTAGCAAGGTGGGGACGCTACGGACGCCGTATTTTGTGGCGGTGCCGGAGTTGGAGTCGATGTCGAGTTTTACGATCTTCACTTTGCCGTCGAATTCATCGGCCAGGGCATCCAGGTGGGGGGCAAGCGCGCGGCAGGGCCCGCACCAGGTGGCCCAGAAGTCCACCAATACGGGGACCTGAGAGTCCAGCACATCGGCTTGAAAACTATCGTCGGAGGTGTTGCTGATCTTGTCGGAGGCCATGTAGTTCGCTCTCGTGGGGGCTGCCCGCGCTGTGGCGGGCCTTGAATATGGGCTCCGGCGGCCGAGGACGCAAGTCCCGTGGCTCGCCGGAGCTGACTGCGTATCTGGCGGCCAATCTGGCGGCGCGAGCGAGGGATGCTGCGAGCCCTATATTAATTGTTGCGTCTCCCGAGGACCGCATACGCTAAGGGAGATGTCACCGCTGTTCGTGTCGCAAGACCTCGCGGATCGCTGGTTGGGCCAGAACGTGATCCAGATGGACGGGGACGAAATGACGTTCCCCGCGGCGCCGAGCGTGCGTCTGCGCACCGTCGCGGCGGTCTACTTCGTCCGCCTCGACGAAGCGCGCGTGGATCCCTACGATGTGGTTGGTTCGGTGAGGACGCGGAAGGAGCTTGCGGCCATGGGCGCGGATCACCTCGGCTGCAGTGTGTTGGTGGGAGAGTGCGCGTACACGGTGGTGCCCGGTTTTCTAGGACGGCCCACGCGCGAGACCGGCGTGGCCCTGGACGCCACATTGTGGGGGGAATTGCTGTACGCTATCGAGCGACTAGAAGGCGCCGCCTAGCCCCGGCCCCGGCCCCGGTCACGCGATGATTGCTCCCTTTTTGCTCGCCGTCTCGGCGTACGGCGTCGCGTTTGCCGCGTTTGTTGCGCCGTCGGATAGAGCGCGTCAACAGATCGGTGCAGCACGCGCTGTTCTCGCACTTGGCGCCGTGTTCCATCTGGCCTGTGTAGGCGTACAATGCGCCGACGGACAACATCCTTTTTCGTCGATCTATCTCTCCATGAGCTTGGGGGCCTGGCTCGCCGTCATCGGTTACTTGGCCCTGTCGGGAGCGCGGCGACCGATGCGGCCGATCGGGGCTGTCTTCGCTCCCGTGGCCATCGCGGCCCTGACGCTCGGGTTCGTGCTCGGGCCGCAACCGCATCCCACGACCAGCGTGTCCCATGGGCTCTTGTGGCTCCACATCTCGCTTGCGATCGTCGGCGTTGCGGGGTTTTCTCTGGCGACGGCCGTGGCCGCCCTCTATCTGTCGTTCGAGCGTCGATTGCGCAGACGTGAATTTTATCCCAAACGGCCGGGGATGTCTCTCGTGGGTCTGGACCGGCTGCATTGGTGGCTGGTGGCGGGGGTCACGCCCGTGTTCACCATCGCCGTTGCCACGGGGGCGGTTGCCGCTGTGCAAACGGGTGGGTCCGAGATGCTGTCCGCGCGGGTCCTGGAGCTGTCTGCGTCCGCGGTGGCGTGCCTCGCCAGTGTGGCGGTGCTCGCTTCGCGTGCTGTGTGGGGGTTGCGGGGACGCCGGGCCGCCTGGCTGACGATGGTGTGTTTTGCCTCCCTCGTGGTGATAGCGATCTCGTATGGAGTTCGGACATGAAATTGTTCGCGGTCGGACTCAACCACGCCACGGCACCCGTAGCCCTGCGTGAGCAGGTGGCCGTCCCGGCCGGTGCACTTGGCGAAAACCTCACTGATCTCATGGGCTTGGCGAAGCTTTCTGAGGGAATGCTTCTATCGACATGCAATCGCGTGGAGGTCTACGGCGTGCCGGAGGCCCACGCCGATCCTACTCATGTGGTCGCAGCATTGGCTCGGTTGCGCGGCGTGCAGCCGGACACCCTCGAAGCGCACTGTTTTACCTGCGACGATCAGCGTGCGGCACGGCACATCTTTCGGGTGGCTGCGAGCCTTGAGAGCATGGTGGTGGGGGAACCCCAGATCTTGGGTCAGGTGAAGGATGCCTTCCGAGTGGCAGAGGAGAGCGGCGCGGTCGGGGCGGTATTGGGCCGGTGCATGAGTTCGGCGTTCCGCGGCGCGAAACGTGTGCGCACCGAGACGCGCATGGCAGAGGGCGCGTCCAGTGTCCCAGCGGTGGCTGTGTCGTTGGCGCGGAGTATTTTCGGTGACCTCGCAGACTGCCGCGCCATGCTTGTGGGCGCCGGGGAGATGGCCCGGCAGGCGGGGGTCCAACTTCGGGCCGGCGGTGTGGCAGATCTGGTCGTGGTAAACCGGAGTGCTGCGCGCGGTCGCGCCCTGGCGACGGAGTTGGACGGGCGCTACGAGGAATGGGGTCAGCTCGAAGATCAGCTGTGTGAGATGGACATCGTCGTTGCCAGCACCGGATCGGACAAGGCCGTGATCGGCGTGCCGCTGATGAAGCGCGTCAGCCGGCGTCGGCGTGGGCGCCCGATCTTCTTTGTGGACATCGCCGTTCCGCGCGACGTCGAAACGGCCGTCGGCCAAGTCGAACACGTATATGTCTATAATATCGACGACCTCCAGCGAATCGTGAAAGGAAACATGGACCAGCGAATCGCCCACGCAGATGCCGCTACCACCGTGGTGGATGAAGAAGTGGCCACTTTCCTCGCTTGGCAGCGGGTGCGTCGCGTTGCCCCCCTGATTCGGGCGTTGCAGGTCCGATCCGACGCCATCGCTGCGACCGAGATCGAGCGGGCGCTCGCGCGCCTGCCGAATCTCACCGAAGATCAGCAGAAAGTCCTGCGCACCATGGGACGCTCCATCGCGCAGAAGCTGATGCATCCCCCGAAAGCGGCGCTTCGTAGTGCGGCCGACAAGGGCAGGGGCCATCTTGCAGACGCGGCGGAGCAGCTCTTCGGACTCCAGGAGGAGGGGGGAGAATGAGCGCCGGATCAGGATCACCATCGTCATCACCATCGTCGGCTTCTGCCAACATCGTGCGCATCGGTACGCGAAAGAGCGCGCTGGCGCTCAAGCAGGCGAACTGGGTGCGAGATGCGTTGATCGAACGGTGGGGTCCGCAACTGGAGATCGTGTTGGTCGAACTCTCCACCCGTGGTGACGAGATCCAGGACCGCCCCTTGGCCGAGGTCGGTGGCAAGGGACTTTTTGTGAAACAGATCGAAGAGGCTCTGCTTGATGGGCGCGTCGATCTTGCGGTGCACAGCATGAAAGATCTCCCAGCTCGGGTGCCCGACGGCCTGTCCATCGCGTGCACGCCCGAGCGTGAAGACCCTCGCGATGCCGTCATCATCGGAGCGGGTGAGGGGCGGCTGACCCGGTTACCCCGCGGTTCGCGCCTGGGTACGTCGAGCCTGCGCCGCGCGGCGCTTGCGCGGCGCCTCAACGGCGGACTGGAGATCGTGCCGATTCGCGGGAACGTGGAGACGCGTTTGCGCAAGCTGGACCAAGGTGAAGTGGACGCGGTGGTGCTGGCGGCGGCGGGCCTCAAACGGCTCGGACTCACGGACCGCATCACCGAGTACCTGGAGACCGAGCGTTTCTGCCCTGCCTGTTGCCAAGGTATTTTGGCCCTGGAGATCCGGGAGGACGACAATGCCCTGCGGGCCTTGCTGGCGCCCCTCGACCACGCGGCGACCCGGGTCGCCGCCACGGCGGAGCGCGCCTTTCTTGCGAGGCTCGATGGGGGTTGCCAAATCCCCCTCGGGTGCTACGCGGAGCTGCGCGCGGAGGATGTGCTCACCGCGAACGGGGTGGTCGCGGACCCGTCGGGTCGACCGTGTTTTATCGTCACCAAGGCCGGAAAGCCCGATAAGGCCCAGGGAATAGGTGAAGCGCTGGCGGAAACGCTCCTTCGCCTTGGCGCAGGTCGCGTGATCGACAGATTGGTGCACCCGCCGAAGGTCGCGTAAGCGGCGGGTCACGGGCAGGAAACCGCCGGATAGGTGTGGCCAGTGCCGAAACGCAAGCGGATCATCTGGCAGGCAGGAGTCGCGGTGTCCGCGCTGATCCTCTCCGTGGTGGTCGTTGTCGCCTATGTCGGAAACGCGCCTGGGGTGGCCTCCGTGTGCGAGCACATCTTTGCGTTCGCGCCCGAGACGAGCCGCGCTGGGGACTGGGGACGATGCCTGTCAGTGTACGATCGGCGCCGCGTTCGTGTCGGACAGCTGCGTTTCGCGAGGACCGCCCGCTGCATCGTAAACGCGACGACGGTCGATCGAGCGGCCCGCTGCCCTTGACGAAGGTCAGACAGCGAACGTGCTACCGCGCGCGATAGATGATGCGGCCGCGGTTGGGATCGTACGGTGAGACGGCCACGGTGACCTTGTCACCGAGAACCACCTTGATCCGGAATTTACGCATCTTGCCAGCGAGGTGTGCGATCACGAGATGGTCGTCCTCGATCTTGACGCGGAACATGCCACCCGTCAGTACCTCGACTACTTTGCCCTCAAATTCGATTTGGTCGTCTTTACTCATCGATCACGTTTGGCCGGGACTTTGCATTCGTTGGTTCGCGTTGGCAAGCCCGGGTTGCGCGCAAAAACGCCTAGCATGGGGAAAATACCTCCGGCGCGGTGAAAACAGCGATGCTGTCGATCCCGGTCCAAAGCGCGTGTCGGTAGTTGTCGGGTTAGCGTGTCGCGCAGACACGACCGAGTGCTTCGAGGATTTTATCTTGGAGCCCGGCGGTGTCGATGGGAATGGTGACGACCTGCGCAACACGGCTCACGCGGGGGATGGCATCCGCCGCTGCGGGCCCACACAGCGCGAGCGCGGGGGGGGCCGTGTCTCCGCGAGCGGCCAGTCGCTCGAGGAGCTCGATGGTCAGCTCCGGCTTGGCGGTGATGTCTATCACCACGAGGTCACAAGCTGCGAGGTCGTCGTCGCTCGTGCTCTTGGTGTCGAAGTCCTGCGTGGTGCAGTAGACCATCGATTCGAGGAGCGCGGCCAGGTGGCTCCACGCGGCTGGGGGACGGCCGACGAGCCCGATCTGGAGAGGCTCCATGTTGGTGGTCAGGGCGTCGATGTGCGCGCCGATGACCTCCTCGATTTGCTCGAAGCGTAGCCCCATGCCTGCCGGCCCGAATTCGTCTGAGGTCGGTCGGGTCCAACAGACCCGGGCGCTCAGCATAGCCGGCTCGTCGAGCCCGGGCACCTCGAGCGCGAGCGTGATGAGTTTGCCGGCTCTCGTGGGCGAACTTGTACTCACGAACAATCCACCGCGTGACAGGTTCGTGCAGTAGGACACGAGGAACTGACCGGCGTTGCGGTAGCGCACTTTCAACACTGCGCTGACGCGGCGCGACGATCGAGAGCCGGAGGCCGAGCCAGTTCGCTCTGTCATCAAGTCTGTTCCTCGAGCAACAGGTGCAACACTCGGTTGAGCTCGTCGAGATCACTGTAGGGTACTTCGATTCGGCCGGGACCCGTGGGGAGGTTGCCGGTCTTGAGCGCCACGCGAACGCCGAGCTTGTGCCGCAGCCGGTCCTCGAGGTCGCGCACAACGATCTGGTGCCGCCGGGTCTCGTCGGATGGAGCCGGTGCGGGTGGTGCGTCGTCGGCGAGACGCTCGCGTACAATCTTCTCGGTGGAACGCACGCTCAGTCGCCGCTGCACCACTGTCTTCGCGACTTGCACCATCTCGGCTTGGCCGCTCAGCGAGAGCAGCGCGCGCGCGTGGCCCATGCTCAACTCTCCCTCGACGACTTGAGCTTGGACTTGTTCCGGCAGGCGGAGTAGCCGCAACGCGTTGGTGAGGGTGCTGCGGTCCTTGCCCACGCGCCCGGCCAACTCATCATGGGTGTAGCCGTTGAGGTCCACGAGTTGCTGAAACGCGCGTGCCTCTTCGATGGGATTGAGGTCGGTCCGCTGGAGATTCTCGACGAGAGCGATTTCGATCCGCGTGTGTTCGGGCGTGTCGCGCACGACCACCGGCACATCGTGGATTCCGGCCATCTGTGCGGCTCGCCAACGACGCTCGCCCGCCAGAATCTGGAACCGCGGTGGCGTGCCCGGCAAGGGCGTCGCTACAATGGGCTGGATAAAACCTTGGGTCTGGAGGCTCGCCGCGAGTTCTTCGAGGGCACGTTTGTCGAAGTGCTGGCGCGGTTGCTTCGGGTTGGGCTCGAGCAGATCGATGCCCAGGGTCCGGAGTCCGTGCCCTGCGGCCCCCCCCTCGCCGGATGGCCGGTTTGTTGGGATCAAGGCTCCCAGACCCCGCCCAAGTGCTTGTCGCTTCGGTGTCACGGCGTCGCTTTCTGTGCTTGTCGGGCCAATACTTCGCGCGCAAGTTGGAGGTATGCCTGCGCTCCTTTGCTCTCAATATCATAGAGCAAGGCGGGTTTCCCGAAACTTGGGCTTTCACTCAATCTGATATTTTGGGGGATGAATACGTCGTAAACCAGCGTCGGGAAGTGATTGCGCACCTCTGCTATCACTTGTTGCGCGAGGTTGGTACGGCGATCGAACATACAAAAAACGATGCCGTCGATCTCAAGCTTTGGATTGAGCGCGTCGCGTACGCGGTGGATGGTATCCACGAGTGCACTGAGACCCTCGAGCGAGAAGTACCGGGCCTGCATCGGAATCAGCACGGCGTCGGCTGCGACCAGTGCATTGAGGGTGAGGATGCCGAGGGATGGTGGGCAATCGAGCACCACGTAGTCCCATTTTGTGAGCGCGCTCGCAGAACGGCGGAGCGCGCGCGAGAGCACCGACTCACGATGTTCCACGTCCACTAATTCGATCTCCGCGCCAGCTAGGTCCGGTGTCGCGGGAATTGCCGACAACGTGGCCAGTTCGGTTCCCTTCACCGCTTCTTCTAGGCTGACCTCGCCAAGCAGCAGATCATAGGTGCCGCAGTCCGTGTTCCCTCGAGAATGTCCAACCGAGGAACTCGCGTTGCCTTGGGGATCGAGATCGATGAGCAGTACGCGGTGTTCGGCGGCGGCGAGGCTCGCCGCGAGGTTGACCGCCGTGGTTGTCTTCCCCTCGCCACCCTTTTGGTTGCTGACGGCCAAGATCCGGCACTGCGAGGTCGTGGGCGCCGTGCTCGACAAGATGCGCATCGTTTACCACCGCCGGGACCAGTCGTGTGTGTCGGTTTCTTGCCCACATGTAAGACTTCTGGCTATATCTCGCGGGCTCCTCGCGCAAGAGGAGCCCGCGATCCCAAATCCACCCCGGCTCACCATAGTTGGCGTGGTCAGGCGGGGTCGCAAGCCACACGACCGGAGTCCACATTCATGAGCTATTACCGATCAGCATTCACGTCGTTCGAGGAGTTTCAGCGCGAAGCGCTCGCCGAACCACCACATCTGGGCAAAGATGAGCTCGAGCTCCTGGAGGCGATCGACGCCGCCGACAACTTCGACCAGCGGGCCGACGGCCGCGCGAACTGGTGGGAGTGACCTCCTGCGCGCGGGTGATCTAGGGCGAGTCGTCGCCAGGGGTGGACACGCCGAACGTCCAGCTCATCGGCTCGTCCGGGGCATCCGGGTCGGTGCGTACCACCGGATTTTCTTCGCTGAGAGGGTAGGGAGCGGCTTTTGGATCGTCCCAAACCCGGTAGGTGCTGATGATGGATCCGGCGCTGTCACGCAAGACCACAGGCTCGGCACTGGTCAGACCACCATCGGCGAGTGTCGTGTCGTCGACGACGAGCACCAGACCGTTGCCGAGGGGCCCTGCGTAGGTATTTCCCACGATGATGGCTCGAAAGCCGGGAGCGAGGCACGCGGCGGATCCACAGCCCCCGTCGCCTGTGAGCGGGAGCAGGGGATCGATGCCGCTCGCCGCCGGATTCGCGTCATCGGCGATGGTCCAGCCGTCGAGTCGGATCGAGAGGGTGTCCGCGTTGAGGATTTCCACGTACTCGAAACGCTTCTCGTCGGAGGAAGGCCCCGGGGCGTTGGAGAGGACCTCAACGATCACGATGTGCCCGCTGGCCTGGCTGGCCTGGCTGGTATTGCCGGTATCGCCGGTATCGCCGGTATCGCCGTTTCCTGCCCCGGGCTCTTCTGCCTCCGTCCCGCCCATTTCGCTCCCTGTCTCGGCCGAGGCCTCGGAGCCGGAACCAGCCTCGGCCTCGCCCTCGCTACCGATCCCGCCGTCACCTTCGGGGCCGGCGCCGGTGTCGCTGTCTCCCTCGGAGTCGTCGCCGTCGCCCCCGTCACCGACCGCAGGGACCGAGCCTGGGGTCGGGAGGCACAGGCTCCAGTCACGCGCGGCATTTGTGTCCAGAGTCGGGTCCTCTCGACACAGGCTCTGACCCGATCCGGGTGCCGGTGCCGGGTCGCCTCCCCACGATGAAGGATCGTCGTGGGGCGCGTCTTGGGCAGCGCCGTAGATGACAAGATCTACGTCGTTGTCCGCGGCGTCGACGAGAAGCACGCCTCCGTCCGCGTTCTTCATGCCGCTGCTCGTCGTGAAGGACGTGACAAGTGCGCCGTCCACAAGCTGCGCGGCGCCGCCGGTGGAGGCGCCGGCGCTGAAGCGTCGGATGAGAAGCAGTTGGCCAGGCGCGAGCTCCTGCCCCGTGAGTCCCAGATCTGTGGCGTCGAGACGGGGCCACGACCGCACGATGAGCTGGAGCGCATCGAGCTGGAGCGAGGCGTCGTCGGTGTTGAGGAGCTCGACGAACTCCGGTCCATCCGGATGGCCGTCCGCCCCCTCCGGATCGGGCATGATCTCCACGATCCGGAGCCCGCCAACGCTGGGGAGGTGCTCGCCAGTCGTCGAGGAGGCTCCACCTTCCGGCGCGCCTGCGCTACTCCCAGTGGCGTCCGCATCGCCCTCGCCATCATCGCTCGGGGCGTCCTGCCCCGGTGCTTGGGTTCCGTCCGCTGGAGCAGATGGGTCGTTTTGCGGAGGCGTCTCGATGTCCGACCAGTCGTCGTGGGTTTCGTCTGCAACGTGATCATCCCAAACTTGGTCCAGGCCGGGGGCGTCGGGCATGCATGCCTGGTGGACGAGCGCGGGCGAGAGGAGGGCGATGAACATGAGCGGTCGCGTGTACATGCCCCTTCGATCGGCCGACCGACGCCATTGTTGTCCCCATAAATGCGAAAAAAAAGGATCCACCGCGGCACGCGGTGCGCTCGGAGGCGACGCAACTGACCCTTCACCGCCGGGCTGTCCGGATCCCCGCGAGCGCCAAGAAGCGAAGCGGTTCCGACGGTCGACACTGCAGGGGAAGGCTAGATGTCCTGGCGCAGCTCGTGATCCTTCAACTTGGGGTACAGCGTCGAGCGGTCGATGCCCAGAAGTGCTGCCGCTCGTGCCTTGTTTCCGTGCGTGGCGACAAGGGCGTTGGCGATGGCCTCGCGCTCGAGTTGGGCCAAGGGCGTCACCGGATCTGGATCCGCTGCGGCGGCCCGCGAGACCGCGATCTCTGCGCGGCTGATCTCCGGAGGAAGGTCGTCGATTTCAAGCGAGGGGCCGTCACCTAGCACCAAGGCGCGCTCGATGACGTTTCTCAGTTCACGTACGTTGCCTGGCCATGGGTAGTTGCGCAGAGCGGCGAGCGCTTGCGGCTCGATGTGCTCCACACGTCGGCCCATGGTCTCGCCCAGGAGGTCGAGGAAGTACCGCGCGAGCTCGGCGATATCGTTTTTGCGTGCGCGCAAGGTGGGAAGCTTCGCTTGGAGTACTTTGATCCGGTAGTACAAGTCTTCTCGGAACCGACCCTGCGCGCACAAGCTATGCAGGTCACGGTGGGTTGCCACGACCAGCCGCACATCGACGACGACTTCCTTCGTTCCCCCAAGGCGCGTCAGGTGCCGTGTCTCCAGGACCCGCAGCAAACGCACTTGCGCGTTTAGGCTCATCTCGCCGATCTCGTCCAGAAAAAGCGTGCCGGTGTGGGCGCGCTCGAAGACACCTCGGTGCTGGGCGACTGCGCCAGTGAAGGCCCCCCGTTCGTGGCCGAACAACTCGCTTTCGAGCAGCGTCTCGGGGATCGCTGCGCAGTTGAGACATACGAAGGGTCTGTCGGCCCGGGAGGACAGCCCGTGTACACGACTCGCCGCGAGCTCCTTGCCCGTCCCGCTCTCGCCTAGGATGAGCACGGTCGCCGGTGATGGAGCGACGCGTTCGAGGAAGAGATGTAGCGCTTGCATGGCTGCGGAGCTGCCGACGAGTCTCGGAGAAGAACCCGATCCCGAGGTCTTGGTGGGGCGGCGACCTGCAGTTCTTGGCGCTCCCGTGCATTGTTGCCCATCGCGTCTACGAGCTGCGCTGCGCAGACGAGCAGTGCAAGTGTGTTCTCGTCGTGATCCGTTTCGACGCGCGCGTCCCACTCGACGTAGAACACCAGGTTGGCCGCAGGTGCGACCATCGCCCCCTGTACGCCACGCAACTGTACGGAACGCCGCTGCGCCAGCTCGGGGTCCGAGCTGGTGTCGCGAACGAGGAACGCCCACTGGCTTCGCAGGACGCGGGTGAACAGGGTGCGCGAGATCGCAAGGTCGGGAATCGAATTGCTGCTCGCTGCGGCCAACACGTCTTCGCCGTCAGGGGTGAGTAGCAGTGCACGGGAGACCGTCAGCGCTTCCACGGCCCATTCGGTGGTACGGCGGAACACTGCTTGGGGGGAACCGCAACGAGCAAGCAGGTCGCCCAAGGCAGCGAGGGCCGCGAGGTGGGAGCCGCCACCTGCTGCGGGAATCGGACGCGCATCGATCTCGACGGTGGCGACCCCGTGGGTGCCCCGCGGAGTCGTGTGCCGATGCGCCGCCGCTCCGCGATCCACCAAGATGGTCGTGTTGCCCAGTGTGATTCGGCTGCCCACACCCAAACCGTCGCCGACCGCGACCTCGCTGCGGTCACCGGCGACGAGTCGCCATGCCGGATTCGTGGCCGTGACCGCGAGGACGCGCGCGAAGCATCGCCCCTGTGCGTCCCGCTCCGCCTGGAGTGTTAGATGGTGTCGCGATACGGCTGCGTCTGAGAGGCGGTACTGCGAGTCGGTGCCGCGACCGATGGAGGTCGGCTGATCCGCAAGGGGGTGCTCCAGGCCCCGGTCCGGCCCCGCTTCCACCCGAAGTGTGACGGCGAGATGTTGACGCGGCGAGACCTGCATGGGACTTACCATATGGATACCATCGACGCGTGCGAACGGCTGCCAGGGGCGATGTCGGCCGCGGCAGGGATACCTTGTATTGTTCGGGCCATGTCGGGTCGAAGGGGCGTTGGACGGGCCGGATTGGTTCTCGGCGCACTGCCGACGGGACGAGATCCGCTCTCGCGCGCCGCACGGGTTCCCATGCGTACACCCCAGCGACTCGGATCCGCGCTCGCACGGACAGCGCAGAGTTGACAGTCTGGGGCTCGATGTTACGTTTGCGCAGGTTTCACCGGATTTTCTCGCGTCGATGACAAAAAGCCCCGACGATACCCCCGATACCCCCGCTACCCCCGCTACCCCCGATTCACTCGATGAAGACACGGAGCTGCCCGAGGTCATTCCGGTGCTTCCGCTCCGTAATTCGGTGCTGTTTCCCGGATCGATCATCCCTATCGACGTGGGCCGCCCGAAGTCGGTGCGCCTCATCGAGGAGTCGATCGCATCCGAGCGCCCGATCATCGGGATCGTAACCCAGCGCGAGGCGGCGGTCGAAGACCCGGACGCGCAGGATCTGTATGAGGTGGGCTGTGCGGCACGGATCCTGAAGGTCATCAAATTAGCGAAGGACAACTACAGCGTGATCCTTCAGGGAGTGATGCGCATTCGCATCGACGAGGTCACCGTAGACGACCCCTTCCACCAGGCTCGCGTGAGCGAGGTTGTGGAGCTTCCGGTCGGTGAGGACGAAGGAGAGGCCCTCGTCGCCAACATCCGAGAAACTGCGAAAAAACTCATCACGTTGGTCCCCGAGCTACCGCGAGAGGCGGCGGCGCTGCTCGATAGCGTTTCCGAGCCCGGACAGGTTGCGGACCTCGTCATCGCCAATCTCGACATCGATACATCGGAGAAACAGTCGGTGCTTGAGGCCGATGTGGTCGCCGATCGTCTCCGGAACGTCCTGATGTTGCTGACTCGGCAGCTCGAAATCCTCAGGATTCGGGAGCGTATCAACACCCAGGTTCAAGAGGAGATGGGGTACAGTCAGCGGGAGTATGTGCTTCGCCAGCAGCTCAAAGCGATCAAGGGTGAGCTCGGGGACGTGGACGAAGACAACGCCGATATCGAGGAGTTCCACAAGCGAATCGACGACGCCGGGATGTCGGAGGAAGCCCAGAAAGTGGCGTTCAAACAGCTGGACAGGCTCCGGCAGATGCAGCCGTCGAGCGCGGAATACACCGTCACACGTACTTATGTGGAGTGGCTCGTGGACCTGCCGTGGTCCGTGACCACCAAAGATCGCCTCGATATATCGGCCGTGAGGGACGTCCTCAACGAAGATCACTACGATCTGGAGAAGGTGAAGAAGCGGATCTTGGAGTACATGGCCGTGCTCAAGCTCAACGCGTCCAAGAAGGGGCCGATCCTGTGTCTCGTCGGTCCTCCGGGCGTGGGGAAGACGTCCCTCGGCAAGAGCATCGCCCGGGCCATAGGCCGCAAATTCGTGAGAATCAGCCTCGGAGGTGTGCGCGACGAGGCGGAGATTCGGGGGCATCGGCGAACCTATGTCGGGTCGCTTCCAGGTCGTATCGTGCAGGGTCTGAAGCGGGCCGGTACCAAGAATCCCGTGATCGTGCTCGATGAGATAGACAAGCTCGGGAACGATTTTCGCGGAGACCCCGCGTCTGCTTTGCTCGAGGTCCTCGATCCCGAACAGAACCACACGTTCAGCGATCACTATCTTGAAGTCCCTTTTGATCTCTCGCGTGTGATGTTCATAGCGACGGCGAACACCATGGACCCGATCCCGCCCGCGCTCCGCGATCGCCTGGAGATCCTCGAGTTGCCGGGCTACACGCGGCAAGAGAAGGCAGCCATTGCCCGTCGTTTCTTGTTGCCGAAGCAGATTGGGGAACACGGTCTCGGTCCGAAACGGACCTTGCCTGTGGACTTGGAGTCGGGCGATGGACCGCCCGCAAATGCCCCATCAGCCGCGGCAAATTCGGATACCCCAGTGGAAACAGCGGCGCCGTTCGATGTCGATCTTTCGCTGACGGACGCCGCTCTCATGGAGCTGATCGACAGCTACACTCGTGAAGCGGGTGTTCGCAATCTGGAGAGAGAGATATCGGCGGTCATCCGAGGCGTGGCGGTAAAAGTCGTCGAGGGGCAGCTCACGGGGAAGATCGAGATCGGCCAAGCGATGGTGCCCGACTACCTCGGGCCGCAAAAATACATGCCGGAGGTGGCGGATCGGACGGCGCAGCCTGGTGTGGCTACGGGGCTCGCTTGGACCGCCGCTGGCGGCGAGATCATGTTTCTCGAATGCACACGAATGCGCGGTAAAGGCGGGCTCATGCTCACCGGGCAGCTCGGAGATGTGATGAAGGAGTCCGCACAAGCAGCGATGAGCTATCTCAAGAGTCATGTCGACGACTTGGGCATCGAGCCCGCGATCTTCGACGATCACGATATTCACATCCACGTCCCCGCAGGCGCGATCCCCAAAGACGGACCCTCGGCGGGCGTCGCAATGTTTTGCGCCCTGGTGTCGTTGCTGACCGACCGTTGCGTGCGCAGTGATGTTGCGATGACCGGTGAAATCACGCTTCGCGGCCTCGTGTTGCCTGTCGGTGGCATCAAGGAAAAACTATTGGCTGCGCACCGTGCGGGTATCCGTCGAATCCTCCTGCCGGAACGGAACGAGAAGGATGTTGTGGATGTGCCGGAGGAGATCCGCGAGGAAGTAGAGCTCGTGTTCTGCAAGGATGTTCATGACGTCCTCAATCATGCGTTCGCGGATGGTCCTGCGGGCTCGCGCGGCGCACGTAGCTCGGAGCAGGTCAAGCACGTCCCCGCCGCGGCGGCTTCCGAGGAAGCCGCGCAGCCCGCCCAGTAGTATGGGGGGCCGCGGTTGACACAGCCGCACGCAGGATTAGGTTTCCGGCGTGCGCCGGTACCGTTTCTTCGGCGCAAGCGAGAAAAGGACCTCGAGTCATGGGTAAGATCATCGGCATAGACCTGGGAACCACGAACTCTGTGGTGTGCGTGATGGAGGGCAACGAGCCCAAAGTCATCACGAACGAGGAGGGCGGCCGTACCACCCCTTCCGTGGTGGCGTTTGAGGCGAACGGCAACGTCCTCGTGGGTCAGCAGGCGCGCCGCCAGGCCATCACAAACCCCGGAAACACTGTGTTTTCAGCCAAGCGTTTCATGGGGCGTCGTTTCGAGGAAGTCGAAAGCGATGCCGGGCGCATGCCCTTCAAGCTTGTGAGGTCGGGCAATGGCGCGGCACATATCGAAGTGGGTGGCAAGGCGTATCCGCCCCCCGAAATCAGCGCGCGCATTCTGATGAAACTCAAGAAGGCCGCTGAAGACTACCTTGGCGAGCCCGTCGATGAAGCGGTCATCACGGTTCCAGCATATTTCAACGACTCACAGCGCCAAGCCACCAAAGACGCCGGACGCATAGCCGGTCTCGAAGTCAAGCGGATCGTCAACGAGCCCACGGCGGCGGCTCTGGCCTACGGGCGTTCCAAGGGTACCAAGGACGAGCAGGTTGTTGCGGTGTACGACCTCGGTGGTGGCACCTTCGATATCTCGATACTCGAGGTGGCAGAGAATGTCGTCGAAGTGATTTCGACCAATGGCGACACCCATCTCGGCGGTGACGACGTCGACCACTTCTTGATGGAGTGGTTGATCGACGAGTTCAAGAAAGACAGCGGAATCGACGTTGGCAAGGACAAGCTCGTGATGCAGCGTCTCAAAGACGCTGCGGAGAAGGCGAAGATTGACCTGTCCCAGCAGCCGGAGACAGAGATCAATTTGCCCTTCCTAACCGCTGACGCCAGCGGCCCCAAGCACTTGCAGATCAAACTCTCTCGGGCGAAATTCGAGTCGATGATCAGCGACTTGGTGGACCGGTCGATCGAGCCCTTGAAAAAGGCTCTCGCGGACGCAAAAAAGGAGATCGGTGATATCGACGAAATCCTACTTGTCGGTGGATCCACTCGCATCCCGTTGGTGCAGCAGCGCGTCAAGGATTTCTTCCGCAAAGAGCCGAATAGAGGCGTCAACCCCGACGAGGTTGTAGGGCTCGGTGCTGCAGTCCAAGCCGGCGTGCTCTCGGGCGAAGTGTCCGATATCGTGCTGGTGGATGTCACCCCGCTCAGCTTGGGTATCGAGACCTATGGTGGGGTGATGACGGTGCTGATTCCGCGCAATACCACCATTCCGACACGTAAGTCGGAGACCTTCACCACCGCGGCCGACAACCAAAATTCTGTGGAAGTACACGTGATGCAGGGCGAGCGTTCGATGTCTGGCGACAACCGAACCCTCGGGAAATTCAGCTTGGTTGGCATCCCGGCCGCGCCGCGCGGCGTGCCTCAGGTCGAAGTTACCTTCGACATCGATGCCAACGGCATCGTGAACGTGTCCGCGAAGGACAAAGCGACGAATAAGGAGCAGAAAATTACTATCACCGCTAGCTCCGGGCTCTCTGAGAATGATATCGAACAGATGGTGCAGGACGCATCGAAGTTCGAGGATGAGGATAAGAAGCGCAAGGAGGCTGTCGAGAACAAGAACGCACTTGAGGCGATGGTCCTTCAGACGGAGAAACTCCTGTCGGAAAATGGCGATAAAGTCGCCGATGACGCCAAGAAGGAGATCGACGAAGCGACGGCCGAGGCGAAGGAGGCGATCGAGTCGGGTGATGACGCTCGTATCGTGGCGGCGAAAGAAAAACTCCAGCAGGCTTCGTACAAGATCGCCGAGGCGATGTACGGACAGCAGGGTGAGACAGGCGAGGATGGTGCCGCTGGTGCCGCTGGTCCAAGCGCGAGCGAGGCGAACAGTGCGGACACCGAGGGTGCGAGTGAGGTGATCGACGCGGAATTCGAGGAGAAGAAGTAGCGCGCGAGCCCCGGGGTACGAGCCGGTCCTCTTTTCTTGGGCCGGCTCCTCCCGCGTAGGGCATGGGTGGCATCGATCCCGCGCCGGTTTGCCGGGGTCGGCTCTTTTTCTTTCCAGCCGGGCGACCGCGCGTCGGACACCGCGAAGGGGCGCGTGCGCTTGAGGTTGACCTCGGGTCACTGCACGGCGAATCTGGGCCCCGTGACGCGACTGGGCGATTATGAGCTGTTGCGACGAATCGGGAAGGGGGGCATGGCCGAGGTGTGGATGGGGCGACGCGCCGGACTCGCTGGTGCCGCCAAGGCGGTTGCGGTCAAGATTTTGGACGCGGAGCTGGCGACGGACGCGAAGTATCGCGAGATGTTCCTCCGAGAGGTGCGCTTGTCGATGCTCTTGTCCCACTCCAACGTAGTTCAGGTGTTCGACGTGGCGCGGACCGGCGCGTGTTTGTACATGGCGATGGAGTGGGTCGACGGGCTCAACCTGGCGGAGATCTCTGTCCATCTCCGCCAGACCCGACGCAGATTGTCTCCAGCGGTGTCGGCGTACGTGGTCGGCGAGGTTCTACGCGGACTTACCTATGCCCATACTTTGACGCACCGCGGTCGACAGCACTGTGTGGTTCACCGCGATGTTTCTCCGCAGAACGTGCTGGTTTCGGTGTCCGGTGAGGTCAAGCTCGCGGACTTCGGTATCGCGCGTCTAGCAAGAGAGGACACGCGGGGCACCGTCGTCAAGGGAAAGCTGCGGTATATGGCTCCAGAGCAGCTGGCAGGTAGTTCCTCCGGCTTAACGGTCGATCTCTACGCGGTGGGGGCCTTGTTCCACGAGCTATTGGAAGGACAGACCTTTCGTGGTGCCCTCAACGACGCGCAGCTCTTCGACGAGGTCGCGCGCGGCGTGGTGCCGTTGTTGACCCACGAAGTCCCAGCTGATCTCGATGCCTTTCGCCTCGCAATGCTTGAGCGCGATCCACAGCGGCGCGTGCAATCGGCGGATGCGGCCTTGCGCCAGCTCTCCACTTGCTTCGGGTTCAAGGACACAAGCCGGGAGCTCGCGGGCACCGTGCGTGGTCTGATGGGCGTCGCGGCCCCACGTTCGGGTTTTGCGGCCGTCACGGATTTGCCTCCGCCGGAGCGACGCAAGCCGCGCGATCGCGCAGGTCCATCCCCGTCGCAACCCGGCGCGGTCGGGATGGGATCCAGCGAGGTCACTCAAACAGCAGCCACCCTGCACCGGCCGCGACCCGCATCCGCTCGGGATGTTCCCTCGGCCAAGCCGGACCGCCGGCTCGGACCGGCTCTCCTGGCGTTGGTCGGGAGCTTGCTCATTCTCGTGGCTGCGGCGTGGGGTCTGCTAGCGAGACCGGCCCAGCCCGTGCGTAGCGACCCCCCGCAATCCCCCGTCGCAGGGAGGGAGCGGGACGAGGCGGGACAGACAGCGGTGGCGGCCATGGGACCGCGGATACGCATCTCGGGTGTGGTGGCGCCGGCGAATATCGACCGGGACGCCCCCGGGTCGGCGCCGCGTGACCCAGGCCACGCGGGTGGCGGTGCGCGGGGACCCGTCGGTGCGCGCGCGGCTGCAGCGTCCGAGGAGAAGATGGTCGCTCGGAAGCCGCATCCTCGTCGTCGCGCAACCGCCGGCAGAGACGCTGGGACGCCGGCCGTACGGGTCACCTTCAAGACCGGCGACTATCGATTCGTCTACGTGAAGATAGGTCCCCACATCCTCGCGCTCGAGCCGGTTCGAACGCTGGAGCTCCCGGTGGGGCGACATCCGTTGTTCATGCGGGAGCGCACGGACGACCCCTGGGTGCCGGTCTCTGAAGTCCGGATCCGACCAGGCCGTGAGTACGAGGTACGGTTGCGACGCCCTCCGGGCATTGACGTGAAGTCTCGGCTCTTGAACCACTGATCGTCGCGCGATCGGGACTCCCGACCGGACATCGATGTGCGGCCTCGGATGTCGGACCACTGATCGTCGCGTCATCGGTATCCTCGAGCAGCTGTTGCCGCTGAGGGATGGGTTTTTGCGGGGCAACGCGTGCGCCTGCGGGACCTCGCTGCGTGCGCCTGCGGGACCTCGCTGCGTGCGCCCGCAGGACATCGCCCGCCCGGCGTCTCTGTCTCTGCTTGCCTGGAAACCGGTCGATGAGGGCGATCGCAGGCGCGCCGCCGCAAGCTGTATCGATTCGAGCTCCACGTCGGTGTGTGACGTACTGAACATCCTGACTGTGTTCTCATAAAAAGAGATCCATATCTTGATTAGAAGATCCTTGTCGGATCCATTGAAACGAGTATACTGAATTTCGGTTATCGGCCTCGATCTTGTTGAGCGCTTTGTCGCCCCGTACTCGCCCGGATTTGCATGTCGTTCGTAGCTCTTACCGAAGCCCAAATTTGCGTGGTCGAGGAAACGCACGCTGGCGGGCTCACATCCTCCCAGCTGATCGGGGTGTTCCGGCAACACGAGATCAACTTCAGCGAAGCGAACCTTCGTCGCTATGTGCAGCTCGGGCTCGTGCCGCGTTCTCGGCGAATCGGTCAGAAGGGGAAGCATCTCGGATCTCGCGGTGTGTATCCGGTTCGCGCAGTACGACGCATCAACACGATCAAACGGCTGATGGGCGAGCGATATACCCTCGACGAGATCCGAGCGAAATTTCTGACCTTCAAAGACACGATCGAGCTTGTCAAAGAAGCTCTCGGTGATCTCGTGGGATTGTTTCAGAACGGCGTTGACGGTCAAGCACCGTCGCTGCAACGGGGCAGACTCACGGAAGAGTTGCTGCTCTTGAAGAACTCGGCCGACGAATTGCTCACGTCGGTCTACCGCTTTGAAAAACGACTTGTGTCCGCTGGAGGGGCTCGCAGACCACGTGGTGGTGGTGCGGCAAGTCCCACCGAGTTGCTCTGAACCGCATGCCCCCGCCACCCGAGAAGCCGCATATGCCCACCCCGCAAACCTGTCACGCCGAGGATGAGTCGCCTGAGAAGGAGGGGCTCCCGATCTCGCAAGGGGTGCCGACTGGACTGGGAAAGATCGTCCGTCCTGTGCGCGCCAAGACCATCGCCATGAAGCGCCTCACGAAAGAGGAACTGCGGATCGGGGCGTTGCTCTACCCCGAGCGTAGCTACTGGCGACCCAAACGCAGAGGCGATTGCTCCAACGTGGCGCGCCCGTGTCCTTATGTGAGCTGCAAGTATCACCTCTACATTGACGTGAATCCCAGCACCGGGAGTATCAAAGTGAATTTTCCCGACCGGGAGGTCTGGGAGCTCGGCAACAGTTGTGCGTTGGATGTGGCGGAGCAGGGGGGGATCACATTGGAGGAGGTGGGCGAGATATTGAATCTGACCCGCGAACGGATCCGTCAGGTCGAGGTGCGAGGCTTGACGCGTTTGCGTGAAGTGGGCGGTGACGGCGATGACGATCCGCTCGGGGGCCTCGCTCGTCCCTGACGCCCGGCCCGGCGTCGTCCGGCTTTCTTTCCCCCTGTTCGGGAGCGGCGACCGATCTCCGCGCGGACGGGCGAAGGCGAGAGGGGGTCTGGCCAACAGCTTCCACCGCGCGAACCAACGAGCTTGCTACGGCTCGGGCGGCTGCGGCGGCGCGTGTGTTCGGTGGCGGACAGAACGGGGCGGCTGTTTGGGGGCCGCTGTGTGGGGGCGGATCGGAAACTGCGGGTAGCGTGGAGCACCCAAGCTGTGTTACGGCGATTGCGTGAGCGACCCGGAAATACGTGTGCGTCGGGCATTGGTGAGTGTCAGCGACAAGGCGAATCTTGGTTGCCTGGCGGAGATTTTGTCGCAGCACGGTGTCGAGGTGCTGTCCACCGGAGGCACCTACCGGGCGCTGGGCGAGCGCGGCGTGAGGGCGACCCGCGTCAGCGACTACACCGGCGCGCCCGAGATTCTCGACGGTCGGGTCAAGACGTTGCATCCCAAGATTCACGGCGGGATACTGGCGCTGCCGAGCGCGGCGCACATGGAGCAGCTGGCGGTACACGGCATGGCTCCCATCGATCTCGTGGTGGTCAACCTCTACCCCTTTGAGCGCGCCATCGCTCGCCCAGGTTGTAGTTTCGAGGAAGCGGTCGAGAACATCGATATTGGGGGCCCAGCGATGCTCCGCGCTGCAGCGAAGAACTGGACGCGCGTTTGCGTGGTGGTGGATCCTGGTGACTACGTGGAGCTGGGTCGGGTCATGGCTGCGAACGACGGCGTCGTGCCCGAAACATTTCGCCGTCGACTGGCGCGCAAGGCGTTTGCCCATTCCGCCCATTATGATGCGGCCATTGCCACCTACCTCGCGCGCCGTGACGACGATGGTCGTCCCTTGGAGGCGCCGGTCGTACCGCCGGTGCTCGCGCTGGGTGGCACACCCCTGTCTCCGCTCCGATACGGCGAAAATCCCCACCAAGGCGCGTGCTGGTTCGCTTCGGACTATGTAGCGACGGGTGGTGGCGGGCTACACCAGGCGCGTCAGCACCAGGGCAAGGAACTGAGCTACAATAACCTGCTCGATGCCGACGCCGCGCTGGCTTTGGTCCGCGATCTCCATGAGATGGGGTCGGCGGTTGCGGTCGTGAAGCACCTGAGCCCCTGCGGCGCGGCGATCGGCGCTCCCGGGGAGGCGATGGCCACCACATATCGACGTGCTCGAGAAGCGGATTCCGAGAGCGCATTCGGAAGCATCGTAGCCCTGACGGGTGTTGTGGACGCGGAGTTGGCGGAGGCGTTGTCGGAGAGTTTTCTCGAGGTTGTGCTCGCGCCTGCCTACTCTGAGGGCGCACTCGAGCGGTTGGGACGCAAATCGAACCTGCGATTGCTGGAGCTCCCCAACATGTTCGGTCGGGACCCATCCTCCCCGGCGCTCCGAGTCCGCTCCGTCGCCGGTGCGTTGCTCGTTCAGCCAGAGGATAGGGTGAGTGTGCCAGCGCAAAGTGCGCGATGCCGGAGTGCGCGAAAACCGACCGCCTCCGAAGTGCGGGCGCTGGACTTTGCGCAGCGCGTTGCGATGCACGTGCGGTCAAATGCCATCGTATTGGCGTCGGATGGGGAGACGCTCGGTATCGGCGGGGGACAGACCTCACGCGTTGCGGCCGTGCGACAGGCCCTTTCGCGCGCGGGCGAGAGAGCGAAAGGTGCAGCGCTGGCGTCGGACGCTTTTTTCCCGTTTCGCGACGGCGTCGATCTGGCTGCCGCCGCGGGCGTGACCTCTGTGATTCAACCGGGGGGCTCACGCCGGGACGGAGAGGTCTTCGCTGCGGCCGATGAGCACGGCTTGGCGATGTTGTGCACCGGCGAACGTCATTTCCGTCACTAGGTAGGATGGCTCCGTAGCCCTGGCGAGATGATGACAGAAAAGCATATGGATGTTGCGCAGAGGATCCTGATTGTGGGCAACGGTGCGCGCGAACACGCGCTAGCCTGGCGTTGTGCGCATGAGGGGCACGAGGTGTTGGTCGCGCCCGGCAGCGACGGAATCCGGCTGCATGCCCGAAGCGCACCGGTGGCGGTAGCCGATCACGACGGACTCACCTCGCTAGCGAAGCGCGAGGCGATGGACCTGGTGATCGTGGGTCCTGAAGGTCCGCTGGTCAACGGGCTGGCTGATCGCTTGCGGAGCGCTGGTGTCACGACCTTTGGGCCCTCGGCACGCGCTGCGGAGCTCGAAGGGAGCAAGGCTGCGGCAAAGGCGTTTATGTGTCGGCACGGCATCCCCACTGCCGCGCATCGAACGGTGGCGTCGTTGGAGGAGGGCCTGGCCGTCTTGCGGAAGTTCGAGAACCCGCCGGTGGTGAAAGCCAGCGGACTCGCGGCCGGCAAGGGGGTCCGCGTCTGTGACACCTTCGAACAGGCTGAAGCGGCGATGCGTGCGTGCATGGGTGAAGGGCGGTTCGGCGCCGCGGGGGAGACTGTGGTCCTCGAAGAGCGTCTCCTAGGGGAGGAAGCATCGTTTTTCGTGATCACCGATGGGGAACGCGCCGTGACTTTCGTACCCGCGCAGGATCATAAACCACTGCTTGATGGAGATCGCGGCCCCAACACCGGCGGCATGGGTGCCTACGTACCCGCGCCCGTATTCACCGATGCGGTCGAGGCACGTGTGCAAAAAACCATCGTCGAGCCCACGCTTTCGGGGTTGCGGGCAGAAGGTCGTCCTTTTTGTGGGGTCTTGTTCGTGGGCTTGATGATCGATCCTGCCGGCGTACCTACTGTGGTGGAATACAACGTGCGGTTCGGCGATCCCGAGACGCAAGCCTTATTGTTCGGGCTTAACACCGACCTCGTGCCCCATTTGCTCGCCGCCGCGCGGGGGGGGCTGGAGGCGGGTCGTTTGCCTGCTCAGCCGACGGCGGCGGTTGTCGTCGCATCGGCCGGCTACCCCGAAACCTCTACGAACGGGGCGAGCGTTCAAGGCCTCGACACGGTCGCCGAGCTTCCCGATGTGGGGGTATTCCACGCTGGGACCCGCCGCGTGGGCACGGGCTGGGTCACCAACGGGGGACGTGTGCTGACGCTGTGTGCCCGCGGGCCTCGGATCGACGTGGCATTGGATCGGGCATACGCTGCCCTGCGCCGCGTGCATGTCCATGGCGGACAATGGCGCGCGGATGTGGGCCGCAAGGCCCTACTGCGGCTCGGGATTCACAGCGCCAGGTCCGGCGTCGGTGCGGGGCATATCCGGTAGATTGAACGAGAGACCACACCATGACCACACTTGCGGTAGTCGGTGCCCAATGGGGCGACGAGGGTAAAGGCAAAGTTGTCGACGTTCTGGCCGAGAAAGCGGACATCGTTGCCCGCTATTCCGGTGGGAACAACGCTGGCCACACGCTTGTCGTCGAGGGCAGAAAAATCATCACGCATCTGGTGCCCTCCGGTTGCGCGCACCCTGGCACGGGATGCGTTCTGGGAGCGGGGATGGTGGTGGACTGCGATGTGCTCCGCGGTGAAGTGGACGACTTGCGCAAGCTCGGGTTGCTTTGCAACGACGAGCTGCGTGTGTCGTACGACGCCCATCTGATCCTGCCGTACCATCGGGTGCTGGACGGGCTTCGGGAGGACGCCCGAGATGGCGTCAAGCTTGGCACGACGCGTCGCGGCGTGGGGCCAGCGTACGAGGCAAAGGTCGCGCGCCGGGGTATCAAGGTGCGTGACCTCTTCCGACCTGAAGTATTGCGCGAACGCCTCGAACTCAACCGCGATGTCCTCGCTCCCGAATTCGGCAGGCTCGGGAGCGCAGCGGGCGTAGACGTTGACCGGATCCATCGCCAGGCGGAAGCGTGGCGAGATTGGCTGGAACCGTGGGTGTGTGACGTAGGGGACCTCGTGCATCGCGCGGTAAGGTCGGGCCGGCGCGTCCTGTTTGAAGGTGCCCAAGGAGCCCTTCTCGATGTGGACCACGGCACGTATCCCTTCGTGACCTCGACCTCCACAGTGGCGGGCGGGGCATGTGCCGGGTTGGGAATCGGCCCCACGCTTGTCCACGGCGTGTGGGGCATCTCCAAGGCCTACACCACCCGCGTGGGTGCAGGGCCCTTCCCGACCCGTCTCGAAGGCGAGGAGGGCGACAAGGTCCGGCGGGCAGGAGCGGAGTACGGGGCGACCACGGGTCGTCCGCGCGATTGCGGCTGGCTGGACCTAGTGGCGCTCAAGTTTGCGGCTCGCGTCAACGGGCTCACGGGCCTGTGTGTCACCAAGCTTGACGTCTTGGCCGCGCTTCCTCGCGTGAGAGTTTGCGTCGGCTACCGCGACGGTCTCGAGCCGGGTCGGGACGGTTTCGAGTCCGCGGCGCCCCTCTACGAAGATGTGCCGGGATGGGGCGATCCCCAGTTGAAGATACGTCTCGACGCGGCGCGCACACTCGAAGACCTGCCATCGCCGGCCCGCGCGTACCTGGATCGGGTCTCCGAGGCCGTGGATGTGCCGGTCACGCTGGTGTCGGTCGGTCCTGCGCGTGAGCAGACCATCGGAGCAATCGCACCGTTCTGAGGTTTAGGGAGCTAAACTCCATCTCCGGTCGCCCCGGACCAGGGGGCGGATACCATGGATACGAGATTCCTGCGGATAGCACGCATTCCACCGGCGACCCCGCGCCACGTCTGCGCAGGATCGCAACCGTCGCGCGCGAGTGAATTGTCAGCGTTGTCCGATCTCGCCCGTTTGCCTATACTCGCGGTGTCCGCGGACCCGCGTCACGGGGTGTTCATAGAGCCTGCCTCGCGCAGGAGCATCGAGGATCAGCGCTCACCATGAAGATCGAATGCGAGAAGTGTCAGGCCAAGTATTCCATTGCGGACGAGAAAGTGCGCGGGAAGACGTTCAAGATCCGCTGTAAGAAGTGCAGCAACGTCATCATCGTTCGCAACAAGGACGCCGCTACAAAAAAAGAGGACGCTGCCGATGCGCCCGATCGCGATGACGGCGGTGACCCGGGATGGCACCTCGCCATCGACGGGGAAACGGTGGGTCCGGTCGCTGAGGAGGACTTACGTTCGCGCTATGCCGCGGGGGAGATCGACAAGGACACGGCCGTCTGGCGCGAGGGCTTTGAAGACTGGAGTGCACTTGGCGAAATGAAGCACTTCGCCGACTTGCCCGATCCCCTTGCCCGACGGGCGCCAACCGAGTCTGCGTCGGCTCCCGCGGGCGCCGTCGTCTCCGGCTTTTCGGGCGGAGGTTCGAGTTTTGGCGGGCAGGGGCAACCCGGAGGCGGTCCGGCGCAATCCTCACCTCGCGTGGATGGGGCGCATCTCACGGCCCAGCGGAACGAGAACTCGGTGCTGTTCTCGCTCGACAACCTGCGGGAGATGGCCGGTGCAAGTGTGGACACACGTGCGGCCCCGCGTAACGCGGGTCTGGCCACTGTGGCTCCGACCAGCGAGGGATCGGGGCTGATCGACATTCGCGCTCTTAGCGGTCTCGCGGGGGGTACGCCAGCTCCCCAAGCAGAGCAAGACGACGCGTTGCCCAGCTTCGGTGGGGGCGCAGGCTTCGCAGCGAGCGGTGGGCTCGCGCCATCTGCGCTTGTCCCAGCTAGTGCGGCCCCGCTCAGTGGCGAACCTCAGCCCGCGCGTTCGATGACCGCCGTGTACGTGCTGATGGGGTTCATGGCGCTGCTGTTGCTGGTGATGGGTGGCTTCGTGGTCTCGCTGATGAACCGGGCGCAACCTCAAGGGAGCGTCGTCGTCCGCGAGGTGCCAGGCAAGGTAGTCCACGATGTTGGGAAGGCGCGTGGAGCCCAGGAGTCCGCGGACAACAAAGGGGAGGATCAAGAGGACGATCCCGAAAAGAAGGGAGTCGAGAGAACAACCGACGAGCGAGGCGCGGCGCGATCGGACGACTCCAAGACGCTTGCGTCGGCCGTGAAGCCGTCCAATCGTCGGACCAACAAGCGTCGCAAGAGCGGGCAGAGAGCGGGTGGTTCCCGTTCTTCTGCCACTGGTGGCGGATCCAAGCCCAGCGCAAAGAAGACACCGCCGAAGTCCGCCAAGGAAGAAGCCGACGAGTTGTTGGCGGAGATCCCGGCCCCGACCACCAAGAGCGCAAGCGGTGGCGGTGGCGCGTCCGATGTCGATTGTCTGCTGGACCCCAGCTTGCCTGGCTGTGGCTCCGGGGCGAAGAAAAAGGGTCGCTCGTCAAAGAAAGGCAAGAGCAAGAAGAAATCGTCCAGCAGTAGCGATGCCTCGCTGCCGGCTTCCCTCGACAAGTCGGCGGCGATGGCGGGGCTACGTGCGGTCAAGCCCGCAGCGAAGAAGTGCGGGCAGAAACACGGCGCGTCTCCGGGGACAAAGGTACTCGTCAAGCTCTCGATCCAAGGCTCAACGGGGCGCGCGACGTCTGCGACGCCGAAGGCGCCTTGGTCGGGAAAACCGTTGGGCAACTGTGTTGCCGCTGCTGCGAAGAAGGCCAGATTCCCTAAATTCAAGAAGGTGCAGCAGGGTCTCACCTACCCCTTTCGGATGTAGGTGTCGGGTCAACGGAGCTCGTTCTGGCGAGGTTGAGTGGCGTCACCATCGGGTGGCGGCTCGTCTGCCGGCGGGGCAGGCTTCGGGGGCTGCACGGGCTTCGGCGGTGGGGGGGCGGGCTGACCGCGTTCCACTCGGAGTTTGCCCGCCAGTCCTTCCAAAATGGTGTAGGGCAGGTGGGCCGGCCCGGCGTTTGTGCGCAAGATCAGCTGTACACTCGGCCGCCCCGCTGGATCTGGCATGGCGAACAATTCGATCTGCCCGCTTCCAGATCGATCCTGGCCCAACACGAACTCGAAGATGACATAGCCCGCTTCCCGGTCGTGTTCTTGAATGCGGTAGCCGCGGTCCAGGCGTAGATAGCGGATCATCGCGGGCCAAACCTGATCGTAGGGATACCGAAGGAGCCTGCGCTCCCCCTCGGCGCTCGCGTGCGCCCGGTCCATGTCCCACGAGGGGTCTTCGTTTCCGGCGATGGCCGTCGGTGTCGGGGTGACGAGAAGGGAAAGCAGGAACCCGACTGGGACGGCGGCGCGCCGAATCGGATGGTGGTGGTGTCGATCGGGGCGGACTCCCTCGATTGTCCGCGGCCGGCGCTCGTGTGTTGTGTGGAGGCGGCGCCGGCCGGTCACGTGCGCAACGGAGATCATGGTTAAACCTAGCGAGGGGGTGGAAAGTCGGGCAAATTTCCGGCATTTTAGTAGCCAGTTGGCGTTGTGCCCGTTGAACGGTAGACCGGATTCCGGCACGAAGCCGTTGACACAACGGGCAGCGGTGCTGCAGCTAGCCCACGCCCCTGCGGAGGTCACTACATGTCTCGTGAGAACTCAGCGCTTCTTGCCCTCGAAGAACTCAAGCAACTTGAATCGAAGCGACAAGCGGACGAACAGGCGGCTCAACAGCGTGAGGACGAACTCGCCCGAGAGCGCCGTGAAGCGGTGGAACGCCTCCGCGAACAGGAGGAGAGCAAAGCCCAGAGAGAGGAAGATGCTCGGGCTCGGCGAGAAGAAGAGGAGGTTGAGGCCAGAGAGCGAGAAGAAAGGTTGCGGCTCGCGGAGTCGGAGAAGCGAGCTCAGATCGAGCAGGAAGGTCGTCTGCGCGAGGAGCAGATGAAGCTCGACGCCCAGGTTAAGCTTGCGGCTCGCAAGCAGAAACCTGTGTGGTTGTACGGGGTCGCTGCCGGTCTCGGACTTGCGCTCATCGTGGGCGGCGTCATGGCGTTCGAGTCGGCGGCCGACTCGGATGCGGAGGCGGAGCGAATCCTCGCAGCGAAGGACGCGGCGGAAGCGATGGCGGCTCGGACACAGGCGGAGCTCGACCAGGTTCGAGCCGAGCGAGCCGAGCTCGAGGCCGCGCGGAAAGATCTCGACGCGAGGTTGGCAGCCGCCACCACGGAGGCAGATCGGGCCAAGCTTGAGGCGGAGCGGGCGAGGATCGATTCACGGGCCGCTGAGTTGGAGCGCCAGTTGGGGGAGAAGACGACCGCGGAGCGTCCTTCAAAGGCGCGGAAGAAGAAGCGAAGGCGGAAGCGCCGGAAG
>JAZGFE010000333.1:0-2780 GCA_036479215.1 Nannocystaceae bacterium
CGCAGTGACAGGTAGATGAGCTTGAGTGCCGCATCGTCAGTGGGGAAATGACCACGAGACTTGATGGTCTTGCGTACCTGGCGATGGGCGGCTTCGATGGCGTTCGTGGTGTAGATGACCTTGCGCGGTTCGAGAGGAAAAGTCAAAAAGGCGGAGATTTCCGACCAACGCAGACGCCATGAATCTACGATCATGGGAAAACGCTCGCCCCACGTAGCCTCAAAAGCATCCAATGCTGCCTCTACGGCCTCAAGGTACGATGCGGCATAGATGAGGCGCAGGTCGGCACAGACGGATTTGGGTGCAGCTCGTCTCAGATCCAGCTGCGCGAAACCCGGCGCCGATGTCGTAGACCCGAGCCGGAGTTCGCTGCAATTCAACCCCCAACGCTACTGATCTCGAGTCCCAGGCCGCCCAGAATCGCCCTCTAAGTCGCTGAATTCGGCGTTTGCAATGAGACGATCTGCACCCCACGGATTTGCGGTCCTTCCAGGGCACGAAACGCATGGACCCTCGGATGACGTGAACGATGCAGGTTTGGAAGATGGTTTTGGGAAAGGTCAGTCCCCCAGGTTGGTACGGATACTGTAAGGCCAAGCGAGTGACGCCAGGCATGATCGTGTTCCGGGGGTGCTAGCGATACGCCCGTGCCTGTAGCGAGAACAAGCGAGCGTATATACCGTCCAATTTCATGAGCTCGTCGTGGGACCCAACCTCGGTCACACGACCCTCCTCCACTACCACGATGCGGTCCGCCATGCGTACGGTCGAGAACCGGTGGGAGATAAGGATCGTCATCTTGTCGCTAGCCAGGCCGCGTACGTGGTCAAATACCGCGGCCTCGGCCGCGGCATCCATGGCCGCAGTGGGCTCGTCGAATACCAAGATGTCGGCGTTCGATCGCATGAATGCACGGGAAAGTGCGATCTTTTGCCACTGACCTCCCGAGAGTTCACGACCACCTTTGAACCACCGGCCCAACTGCGTGTCGTACGTCTCTGGCATTCCATCAATGAACGGCGCCGCCATACCGCGCGTCGCTGCCACGCGCCACAGCTCACGGTCCTCGAAGCGCTCGACGTCACCCACACCGAGGTTTTCACCCACCGTAAACTGAAATTTGGAAAAATCTTGGAACATGATACCGATACGGCGCAACAGCAACTTGCGATCCCACTCCCTCAGATCGCGTCCGTCGAGGGTGATCCGACCCGTGTCGGGCTGGTACAAAGTAGCCAACAACTTGATCAGCGTACTCTTTCCCGATCCGCTCTCACCCACGAGCGCAAGCGTCGTCCCGGGCGGAACGTGAAAGGAGACGCCGTTCAGGGCTGGGGTCGAGGCACCAGGGTAGGTGAATGCCACGTCTTCGAAACGAACCCCGTCACCGGGTCGGGTGCCCTCGGTGGCGGTGCCTTCAGCACTCTTGGTGCTCTGCCCCAGATACTCATAGAGGGTAGAAAGGTAAAGATTATCCTCGTACATGCCCCCGACTGCGGAGAGGTTGGCCGAAACGGCACTCTGTCCCTGTTTGAACACGACCAGATACATCGTCATTTCTCCCAGAGTGATGTGGCCGTATACGGCCGTAGCCGCGATCCAGGCGTAGGACCCGTAGAATGCCGCCGTACCGAGGGTCCCAAGAACGTATCCCCAGATCCCACGCCGCATGGTCAAAGATCGGTCGTCGCGGAACAAATTTTCGAAGATATCTCTATAGCGCTTGAGGAGCAACGGACCCAGACCCAAGATTCGGACCTCCTTCGCGTAGTCCTCTCGCGCGAGGACACTCTCCAGGTACATCTGCCGCCGCGTCTCCTGAGATTGCCACCGAAACAGCCGAAACGCGTCGCCGGAGAACTTGGCCTCGGCAAAGAACACCGGAAAACCCGCCGCAACCACAATCAACACCGCCCAAGGTGAGAACTGGAACAGCAGCGCAGCATAGCTGGCCAGCGAGATCCCGTTTTGAATCAGGCCGAAGGTGCGTCGTACGAGACTCAGCGGGCGCGCCGACGCCTGCCGACGCGCCCGCGTGAGTTTGTCGTAGAACTCGGAGTCCTCGAATTGGGGCAACTCGAGCTGCAACGCCTTCTCGAGGATCATCACATTCACGCGCTCACCCAACAGCGCGCGCAACAACGATGTGGTCATGGAGATCCCACGCTGAGCCGCAGTCAACGCCAAGATGATCCCAGCCTCCAGCGCGACGAAGCGCAATGCCGCGGCCACATCCCCACCGGGGTGCTCGCTGGCCAAGATCACCGAGTCGACGATCAGCCGCCCGACGTAGGCAGCGGCGGCCGGAAGCAGCCCAGCTACCACCGTCAGAACGGCCAAAACGGAAGTAAGCTTTCGGCTCGTGGACCACACGAGTTCGATCGCCCGGCGCCCGTAGTTGAACAGCCCCAAGAACTGATCGCTCGTCGAAACCTCGACCGACGACGGAGGCGACGGTGGACTCACGTGGCGCGACGATACCACCGCAGTGCGTCGCGTCACAAAGGATGGACGCGTCCTGCCGAGGCGCCAGGGAGTCGCCGCCTGCTCCCCTGCGCCGCGATCTTCGGCGGCACGCCGCCGAAGATCGCGGTGTCATCGATCCGCCGGCTTCCAATCGGGTGACAGGTCGAAGAAGCTCACGCGATGGGACCCCTAGCCCTAAAACAAGCGATAGGGAGGAGAGACTATGATCGGCTCGATGTGCGCGAGGCGTGGACGCAGATCCCCCGGCGACGGCGGTAGCCTCGCTCTGGCTGGGTCGGATTGTTGGGGATGCT
>JAZGFE010000334.1:0-19199 GCA_036479215.1 Nannocystaceae bacterium
GACCGTTTGAGAAGGAGAGACCGTTGTCGAGGGTGGTACCGCGGTCGTGTGTGGACTGAAGGGGGCCATCTGGGCCCTCGAGGTCGTCGATGTCGTCGGCGGGTTGGAGACAGCCGGTCATTGCGCCGAGCAGGGCGCCTCCGACCACAGCGGCACTGCAAGCGAAATAGTCGTGTTTCGGCATACGCTTAGTATTACGAGTAATACGTAGAGGGCCATACGTAGATCGACGTATCCCGATGAAAAGTCTGCTTTCTCGGCGCCGTGCCAACCGGTGTCCGTCGGGCGTCCGCGTAGGGGACGCAGCGGAGGCCCACCGGTCCGTGGGTTCGGGTGGGGGACGCATCTCGGCCGCTGTGGCTGGAGATGCGGCGTGGCCGCGTGAGCCGTTGGGTACGCGCAAGAAGCGGGGACGTAGGGAAGGGAGGGCGTCGCCATGGTCTCTTGACGCGCACAGGCCCTTCCCGTTAGTCAGGGCCCACACAAGAGTACCCCGCGGTGCCCGCAAGGGCGTAACAGGGAAGTTCGGTGCAAAGCCGGCGCGGTCCCGCCACTGTAAGTGGGAAGCCGCCTCCATCTCGCCACTCGGAGATTCCGGGGAAGGCAGGAGGTTGCAACGAGTTCGCTCGAAACCCACGAGCCAGGAGACCTACCTCGGGCAAGTCGTCAACGTTCCGCGTGGGCTCGGGACACACCGGCGGGGCGTGCACTCATGCAGACCTCCGGCCGAGTTCCACCGGCTCAGGGAGGTTTTCATGGCTCATGCGTCCACGCCCGGTGCGGTTGACACCCGGCCCCATCCAGTCCCCGAGGCCACATCTCCGTCCGAGAGATGGCTCCACCAGATCGTGGAACTCCTCTCCGTCACCGGCGGGTTGACGCGAGCGGAGCAGGAGGTCCTCGAGCCGCTCCTACTTGGTCGAGAGTACCGCGAGATCGCCATGATACGCGGCAAGTCGCCGCATACCATCGGCGTCCAGGTCAAGATGATTCTTCGTCGCTTGGGCGCGAGCAACTCTCGCGACTTGCTGCGCGTATTCTTGTGCGAGCTCGATCGAGGCCCCCGATGTGCAGCGGAGCGCTGAGCTGCGCAGTTCGATGCAGATTGACGCGACCCGAATCGCGTCGGATACCGCCACCGGGTGGCATCCGGAGTAACTGGCAGGAGAGTGGAGGCAGGCATGAGTGAGGCGCCTTGTCTGATGATTCAGGGAACCGCGTCGTCGGTGGGCAAGAGTTTGCTGGTGGCTGCGCTGTGTCGTCACTATGCCCGTCGTGGCGTGCGCGTCGCCCCGTTCAAGGCGCAAAATATGGCACTCAACGCCCATGTGACGCCGGAGGGTCTGGAAATCGGACGGGCGCAGGCGTTGCAAGCGCGAGCGTGTGGACTTGCACCCAACGTGCTGATGAATCCGATCTTGCTCAAACCGGAGGCGGATGCTCGCGCACAGGTTGTGGTGCTCGGGAAGAGCCGAGGTCGTGTGGGTGCGCAGCGCTATCACCTCGACAAGACTGCGCTTCGCCACGTCGTGACCGCATCTTTGGACACGCTGCGGAATCAGTACGATCTGGTGGTGATCGAGGGGGCCGGCAGTCCGGCGGAAATCAACTTGCGCGAGCAAGACTTGGTGAATATGTTCGTCGCTCTCTTCGCACGGGCGCCCGTCCTGCTCGTGGGTGATATCGATCGAGGCGGGGTATTTGCCCATCTGGTGGGCACGCTGGCCTTGCTGGATGATGCGGATCGGTCCCGTATCAAGGGCTTTGTGATCAATAAATTCCGCGGCGATCTGCGTTTACTCAAGCCGGGACTGCGCCAGCTTGAGGAGCGCACCGCCTTGCCCGTCATCGGCGTCGTCCCCCACGTTCCACGGTTGCGGCTTGGCGACGAAGACTCTCTCTCCCTTGATGACCGGGGACCAGGGCGCCGAGCCGCGGCCCACGAGCTGGATATCGCAGTGATCCGGTTGCCGTGGATCTCGAACAGCGACGACTTCGATGCACTCGCTTGGGAGTGGGGCGTCGCGTTGCGTTTCGTTCGTCATCCGCAAGAACTCCAAGGCGCGGATCTGGTGGTGATCCCCGGCTCGAAGAGTACGTTCGCCGATCTTCGGTGGTTGGAGGAAGGCGGCTTGGCGGAGGCCTTGCGCGCACGGGGGCAGCGTTTCGAACCAATCTTGGGTATCTGCGGCGGCTGTCAGATGCTCGGCCGCTTGCTGGTGGACCCCCATGGGGTGGAAGGCGCGGCGGGGACGAAGGTCGCGGGACTTGGCCTGCTTTCGGTGGCGACCGAATTTTCGCCGGTGAAACGTACGGAGCGGGTGACGGCGCGCTCGCGCAGCGCGATGCCGCTACTGGGTCGTTTCGATGCCGCACAGGGGTATTGGATCCACGCGGGCCGGTTGCGTGGGCCACCCTCGCGCGGAGGTCTGGAAGTACGCGGTGGCGGGGAGTCGACGTGGGTCGCGGACGGGGCGGTATCCGGAGAGTGGGTCGTCGGCACCATGGTGCACGGGCTGCTTGAGAACGAGGCGCCGCGGCGGAATCTTCTCGAACGGCTCGCGCTGCGCCGCGGTCTAGAGCGACCGTCTGGTGTGCCTTCGCTTCCGAGCGTCGAGACGGAGCTTGATCGTTGGACGGATACGGTGATCGAATCGTTGGATATGGGTGCCATCGATCGATGGATCGACCCGTGATTCGACCCTCCGGTCGAGGGCTGGGAGCGTAGATCGGGATCCACAGTATCGACGACGGAAGGGTGTAGCTACATTGTCGCCACCCCCGAACGCGGAACCGCTTCAGATCCGCGCAACCTCAACGACAACACCGAGCCCGATACTGGCCAGCTTGGTCCCGTTGACCATCGCTTCTCCGTTATCGTGGCGTGGCGTGGCGCGGTTCCTTGAGTGGATGGTCGGAGATCTTGCCACGCGGTCGAGGTTGGGTTGGGTCCGGCTCGGTGCGGTGTGGGCTCGGACTGGCTTCGCGTCGCGACCCGAAGCGAGCTACGGTGTGGCACGGTGTGCTCCTCCGTCCCTGGTTCGCTCTTGCCCCTCGTCGTCGAGCGGCGGACTCCTCTTTTCGGGTGGGCCGTTGCGGCGGTGGTTGTGGCGTTTCTATGGGGTTCGCAGGCGACGGGGTTGGTGAGTTCCAACGACGGATCACATCTCGCTCTCGCGCGCGCGTTGGTCTTGCGTGGCGAGACGCGGATCGACGCCGAGGTTGCGCTGACGCTCTCGGTGGATGTGGCCGGCCGCGGAGGGCATGCATACTCGGACCGACCGCCAGGAGCGGCATTCCTCGCCTTGCCCGCGGTATGGCTCGGGGCTCAACTAGACGCTCCTTTGCTTGCGCTCAGTCGGCGACTGGGCCGTCTGGTAGTCCCGCCTGCCTGTGGCGCCTACGCCCGCACCTATGTCGCGCGAGCCGACGACCCGCTGCCCCTACGTGAGCTCATGGGCACGGCCTGGGCGGTCACGCTGCACTCGGTCCTGGTGGGGCTCTCGGGTCTCGTCGTACTCGGCATGTTGCTGACGCGTCTCGGCATCACAGCGAGATCGCTAACGATCTCACTCGCCGTCGCCGCAGCGGCCACTTTGTGGGGGCCCTATGCCACGACGCTGTTCTCCCACGCGACGGCGGCGTTATTCGTGTCCATCGTACTGTGGGGTTGCCATGCTCTCGGTCAGCGGCCGGTGCAACGTCGAGTTGCCGTGCTCACGGGGGCCGCTGCGGCATGGGCCGTGGCCACGGACTATCTGTTGGTGGTGCCCATGGTCGGGGTGGTCGCCTGGACCGTGCCCACTCGATACTGGGCCTTGCTGATCGCCGGTGGCTTACCGATCGTTGTGGCGACCTTGGCCTATCATAGCGTGGCGTTTGGTTCCCCCTGGGCACTTGGCTATCATTTTCAGCAGCGCTTCGCTTTCGCGCGGGGGGTGGGTAGCACCTTTTCAGGGAACCCTCTCGCGGGTCTCGCTACCTTGTTGGGTCCCATCCGAGGGGCTGGCTTATGGTGGCAGGCGCCGGTGTTGCTTGTGGCGTGGGTGGGTTGCTCGCGCGCGCCGAGCTGCGTCCGGCGTTGGTGCCTCGCATTCTTGCCGTGGTTGCTACTCCTCGCGTGGCATCGCACACCTTGGGGAGGTGCGGGCTCGGATCATCGTTATCTCGTACCGTCTCTCCCCCTCTGGATCATCCTGTTCGGCCTTGGGATCCAGCGCATTCGCGGGACGAAGAGGGAGGGAATTTGGATGCTTGGCGTCGCTGGGCTCGGGCTGTGGTCCGCCTGGCGTGTGTGGGCGCACTTTCTCGATTGGCATGCCACTACCGCTTTCGGCGCGCCCATGCAAGGATTGACCCTCGCACTCGCGGTGGCCATGCTCGCGACTGGCCTGGCGTTGCTCGCTTCTCGGCACCCTCATGCGGACGAAAAGGAGACCACGTGACCGCACCTAGTCGCGCGCCCGAAGCTGGTTCAAAGCCTCGTGATACGCCCCGGACCAGCGCGCATGTTTGGGTGAGCAGCACCTATTTTTCCGAGGGACTTCCCTACTACGTCGTCAACAATCTTGCGGATGTGATGTTCAAACAGGCCGGGGCCAGTTTGCAAGCCGTGGGCCTAACGACACTGTTCCACCTGCCGTGGAACCTGAAGTTCCTCTGGGGGCCATTTCTAGACCAGTACGCCACCAAGCGCCGGTGGCTCGTCGGAAGTGAGGTGCTCTTGTCGATCATACTTGTGGCGCTCGCTTGGATCGCTCAAACGCCTGGCACGCTCGTTTTGGTGTCTGTCGCCTTTCTCGCCCTCGCTTTTGCCAGCGCGACGCACGATGTAGCCATCGATGGCTACTATCTTGAAGCACTCGATCACGAGGGGCAGTCGAAGTTTGTTGGCTACCGGGCGAGTGCCTACAGAGTGTCGGCCGTTCTTGTGAGCGGGCCTTTGTTGGTGGCCATCGGGGAGTGGGGCTGGTCGGCGGGCCTCATGGGCGCAGCGGTGTTCATGATGGGCCTTACATGGCTACACAGCGCGATCTTGCCTCGTGTCGAGGTACAGAAGCGATCGTTGCGTGAACTCCTCCGCGCGGCCTTGGGGCGTCGCGTTGTCATGGCCGGAGCCGCGCTGGCGGCGTTGATCGTTGTCGAGCGCAGGTACGGCTGGATCTCCGTCGGCTGGCATGGCTTCCTCGGGCGCACGCCCTCAACTTGGGGATTGGCCGAGATCGGCATGTCCGGCTGGATCGCGCTGGCGATCGGAATCGGGATGACTTCGTTGTTGGCGTTTCGAAGGCGGCTCGCCGCCCGGCTTGGTCGTGGCTCCACCTACGCCGAGGCGTATGTAACATTTTTTTCCCAGCCCCAAGTCGGTCGTATGCTGGCTTTCGTCATCTTGTTCCGTGTCGGGGAGTCGCTCCTGCTCAAGATGCGATGGCCCTTCCTCCAAGATGAACTGGGCATGAGCTTGGAGGGTTACGGCTGGATCAACGGAACGGCGGGGGTGATCGCCTCGTTCGTCGCTACGTTTCTCGGCGGATGGTTGATCGCGCGACATGGCTTGCGGCGTTGGATCTGGCCCTTCATGTTGGCTCAAAATACCCTGAATCTGCTCTACTGTGGCCTGGCGGCAGACTCACTGTTCGGGGTCGCACCCGATTGGGCGGTCGGATCGGTGATCGTCGCGGAGCACTTCGGCGCTGGCCTGGGCACTGCGGTGTTCATGGTCTACATCATGCGATGCTGCCACCCGGATCACAAAGCGGGTCACATGGCGATCGTCACCGCTCTGATGAGCGTGGGATATCAGGTGGCGGGCACGGTGAGTGGTTTCTTGGCCGAGGCGATCGGTTTTATGGCCTACTTTGGTTTCAGCTTCGTTGCCGCTGCGCCGGCGATGTTGCTCGCGTTTTGGATCCCCCATCTCGACGAGACCGGTCCCCGGGCCCCGTCGGCCGTCACGTGATTGCGGCGACGGTCTCCGTCTTGGTCGTCCGTGTTCGGGCCGGCGGTCCACGATGGACCTCAGGCATTCCAGATGTCGGCCGATGGGCTGCCATGGCCCTGCCGATGGACCCTACCGCACTCCGGATCCTCTGCGATGCTATCAGCGACGGCGTCATCCTGTTCGATGCTCGGGACCGGGTTACGTTCGCCAATGATGGTGCCTACCGTCTGCTTTCGGTGAGGGATGGCGCGATATCAGGGCTGTCGAGCCACAATGTGTTTACGGCCTACCTCAACGTGACGCGCGAGAGCCTACGTCGTTTGCGGGCGGGGGAGCTGGTGGGGTGCCCTGATCCCGATGGGACGCCGGAGGCGTTTTTTGTTCAGGCGGTCAAGTTGCCGACGAATATGCCGGGCGGTGGCGTGGGTATGGGCGTCGTGATTCGGGATCGTAGGCTGAGCCAGCAGCTGCGACGCACAGAGGATGCGCTGCTCACCATGGGGGGTCGACAGGAGCATGCAACGAACTTGGCGATGTGGCGCCCGGCAGGCCTGCTCGATCACGACGAGATCCTGCGGGTCTTGGCGCGGGAAACGCAACGGGCGGGTCGCGATGCGGAGCAGTTGAGTGTCCTCGTGCTGCACGGACAGGCTGGGTTCACATCCGATCAGCTCTCGTCGACGTTGACGAGAGCCCGGCGGGCGGGAGATCGGGCCGGGCTGCTCCATGACAGCTTCGGGAGGAGCGAGCTGGTGGCCGGTTCGAGGGGGGGGGGTGCTTCGGATCCGGGTGGAGTGGCCGGCGGGCATTGGGGCCTGTTGATCCTTTCGGGCACCGGGCGCGCCGGAGTGGAGGCCGTGGTGTTGCGGTTGCGCAGTTCATTGGGAGCGCAAGCACGAGAGCTGGGCCTCGGAGGTGCGACGATGCGTGTTGGCGCGTCGTGGGGTGAGCTCGACCAGGACACTGCAGACACACTGTTGCTGCGGGCGCACGAGGCCTGCTGTGAAGACCGGAAATGCGATGCCGCGGTCGCCGCGGACTGGCGACTCGATGGGCGCGTGGGTGAGACGCTCGCGATGGTCGAGACGGCGGCCGACAGGCTCGACCCGGTCGAGACGACGGCCAACAGGCTCGACCCGGTCGAGCGGGTCGGGACCTTCGAGCGAGTCGGTACCGTCGGTACGGCGAGTGCGGTCGAATGTGACGACAGTGGCGACAGTGACCTCGAGGTTACCTGGGTCGGTCGCCGCGCCGAGCTTGCGGCGTAGCGACCCGGAGCGCACGTCGCCACGACCCGTGTCTCCGGACCGTGCGTGTCGTGCGCTACGCGCACGGGCTGCGAAGGGAGAGGTGCGCGAAATACTCGCTGCTCGGCTCCTGTAAGCTTGCGTGGCCTGGAGCATTCTTGGACACGCAGCCGTGGAATCATTCGCACTCTTATTGACCCTGGTCACAGGAGAGCCCGCGCGGGAAAGCCTGATGGCCCCCGTGGACACGCCAGCGGCCGTGGCGTCGCTCCCTGCGCCCGTGCTTGCCCCCGAAGACGAAGTGCCGGTTCGGACGGTACCGGAGGGGGGCGCTCGATCCCAGCTCGCCACCGTCTACGCCGAAGTCCCGGTATCCGACGTCGAGTTCCCGTCGCAAACGTTTTCAGCGGTGTCTTATCTGTCGGTGGCAGAAGGCGCCTTCTGCTTTCTCAACGATGCGGGGTGCCGCAGCTCGTTGCTCCTTTCTGCGGATGTTGCGGCCGGCTTGAATGTGCTTACGGGCAGGGCGGGTGCGTCTGAACTTCCGTTCACGCAGTACCGCGTCGGCGGCGGGTTTGTGTTGCGGCCATTGTACCTCGCTACGGGGAACTGGCATCCGTGGGGTCTGGGCGCCAAAGGCAACTGGTCCCGGGGCTCGGGCTTTGCCCCTCAGGGAGCCGTACCGGCGGCCAACGACCCCCGCCGTCTCGGACACACCGACGCCGTTCGTCTGCTTGCCGTGAGTCAGCTCTGGCTGCAAAATCGGCCGAATGCACTGCATCTCGATCTTGCTCTGGGTGCTGTCAAGAGCAGGGTGCGAGACTATCCTGGCACGTACTGGGGGTCTCATCTCGAGTTTGCCTTTGGTTTTGGGGGGTGGGGGGCCTTGTTCATCGGCGGTGATTTTCTAGACCGCGATCTCCGGATGCTCGTCGGGTTTCGGGCGCATGGCATCTTGGCGGGCCCGGTCGCCGGGCTCGGGCTTCTCGGTTCGGTCGCCGGAGGGCAGCAATGATGCTTGTCGCCCACTTGATGCTGTCGGGCCTCGTGCTCGCGGTACCATCCCCATCCCCATCCCCATCCCCATCCCCCGCAGTGTTGCCTGTAGCGTCGACGGTCCCCGCAGCGTTGCCGGGGCCGGCCCCGGCAGCGCCACGGGCCCCGGTAGCCGTTTCAGCACCTTCGACTGCCTCCGCCGGTCAGGGCGTGGCGCCGGCTGCCGTCGCGCGCACCCCGGTAGGCGGGCAGGTCGATCCGCGGACCGACCTGCCCGCGCGCCCTTCGACTCCCCCCTTTTACTCGGACCGTGATGTGGTCGTGCTGCGTGCGCGTTTCGGCCTGCCGCCGCTCACAGGTGAGTTGCCGCGCGCTGCTAGATGGAAATGTTGGGTTGCCGATCCATCCTGTCGGTTCAATGCCGAACTGAATGCGACCAGTGCCTATGCGTATCGCATAGAGCAAACCGACCCCAGCGATCCAAAAAGCGATACACGACGTTGGCATTCGGCGCGCGCCCAATACGATGTCTGGATCAATTTTGTGGCCGCAAGTGAGGTCGTCGGTCGTCAGCGGTACACGACTGTGACCCTGGGCCCCAAAGGGGGCGTGACGGCCAGTGATAATGGCGACTTGTGGGGCAACGTTGGCATGGGCTCGCGTTATTGGCTCGGTCGGGGGGCGTGGGCTCCGAGCATCGAGCTGTCCACGGCGCTGAGTTTTCACCTGCAGGGTCGGGATCCTCTCGGCGTGTTGGATAACGCACGGTCTCCGTTGGGCGTGACCGTTGATGTGGGCATCGGTCTGGGCGGGTGGGGCGCGATTGTTTTGGGCGGCCAGTACAACGCGCCACTGGCTCGCGAGAATGTACCGGAAGCGGTGCGGACCACCTCTTCGGGCATGCTTTTCATGGGTTTCCGCGGCAATGTGCTGTGGGGCGTGCCCGCCGGCGCGGCTGTGGCTGCCCACGCGCTGGCCGGCCGCTCGGTCGACGCGAGGTAGTCCGGCCCCATTTGGGCTGGGCGCCTTCGCCGTGATGGGGGGGACGGTTGCGGTACAGTGGCGCTGCGCTTGGTGTTTTTGCTTGTAAACTTCTGCCGTGAGTTGGTACGTCCGTCGCACCCGTCGCATCGACGGCGTTTAAGAAGCTCAAAAGGAAGACGCATGACCGCTACGCAGTTCATGAGAGACCTCCGGGCCCGCGATCCTGGTGAGAGTGAGTTTCACCAGGCGGTGGAAGAGGTCGCCGAGTCGATTTGGCCGTTTATCCGCGAGAACAAGCGCTACACCGACGGTGCGGTCCTTCGGCGTATGGTCGAGCCTGAGCGCGTGATCATGTTCCGCGTGCCGTGGATGGACGACGTCGGACGCGTACATGTCAATCGCGGCTACCGGATCGAGATGAATAGTGCCATCGGCCCCTACAAAGGTGGCCTTCGCTTTCATCCCACGGTGAACCTCAGTGTGCTCAAGTTCTTGGCCTTCGAACAGGTGTTCAAGAATTCACTGACGACGCTGCCCTTGGGCGGCGGCAAGGGGGGATCAGACTTCGATCCGAAAGGAAAAAGCGATCCGGAGGTGATGCGATTCTGTCAGTCGTTCATGACGGAGCTCTCCCGCCACATTGGTCCCAACACGGACGTTCCGGCGGGGGACATCGGAGTGGGTGGCCGAGAAATCGGCTACTTGTTTGGTCAGTACAAGCGTCTGCGCAACGAGTTCAGCGGCGTGCTCACCGGCAAGGGGCTCAACTGGGGGGGGAGCCTTATCCGGCCGGAAGCCACAGGATACGGCGCGGTCTACTTCGCCCAAGAAATGCTCGCGCATCGTGGCGAGGGCCTCAAGGGCAGACGCGTCGCGGTGTCGGGGTCGGGCAATGTGGCCCAGTTTGCGGTGGAAAAAATCAATGCGCTGGGCGGTAGGGTCGTGACACTGTCCGACTCGAACGGCACGATCCACGACCCCGAGGGTGTCGACGCCGAAAAACTCGCGTTCGTGATGAAACTGAAGAACATCAAGCGGGGCCGTATCCGGGAGTACGCGGAAAAATACAACTGCGTCTTCATCGAAGGCGAACGCCCGTGGAAGATTCCTGTCGAGATCGCGCTCCCTTGTGCCACCCAAAATGAGATCGACGCAGAGGCGGCAGAGTTGCTGGTCCGAAACGGTTGCCAGTGTGTGGCCGAGGGCGCGAACATGCCCACCGATAGCGAAGGCGTCGAGGTGTTTCGGCGCCACAAGATCCTGTTCGGACCTGGAAAAGCGGCTAACGCGGGCGGTGTCGCTACGTCCGGCCTCGAGATGAGTCAGAACAGCATGCGCATCTCCTGGAGCCGGGAGGAGGTTGACCACAAGTTGCAGGACATCATGCGGAGTATCCATAGCTCTTGTGTGAGATACGGCGAGCACAAGGGCACGAAGTACGTCGACTATGTCGACGGTGCGAATGTGGCGGGCTTCATCAAGGTCGCAGACGCCATGTTGGATCAAGGCATCGTGTAGGCGTGTTCGCGCGCGGGTGCGTGTCCGGTATCACGGCGCGCGGGGGCTCACGCTGGAGGGTATCCAGCCCGCGTGTCGTGCGCGTTCTGCGGTCGTGCGTGTCGTGCCGTCAGATCGGGGAAGGTTGTCCGGTACCCTGACAAGCGCTGGCGCCCGGGGTGAACCCGCCGTGGACGCCCCTCGGGCCCGTCCGCCGTTGCGTGGACAGCGGCCGCACGTCTCCGTACCCTTTGGCTTCGCTACAGTCTCCAACGCACCATGTTCAGCTCTCTGGTCAAGAAAGTCTTCGGTACCAAGTACAAGCGTCAGCTGAAGCAGGTTCGGCCGGTTATCGAGCGTGTCAACGCTCTCGAGCCGTCGGTCAAACAGCTGAGCGACGAACAGCTCAAAGGCCGCACCTCCGAGTTTCGAGCGCGGCTCGACAGAGGAGAACCACTCGACGATGTGTTGCCCGACGCGTTTGCGACCGTGCGGGAAGCGTCGGTACGCACACTCGGGATGCGGCACTATGACGTGCAGATGATCGGTGCGGTGGCGCTCCATCGCGGGATGATCGCGGAGATGCGCACCGGTGAGGGCAAGACGCTCACCGCGACGGCCGCGTTGTATCTGCGCGCGCTCACCGGTCGAGGCGCACACCTGATCACAGTGAACGACTATTTGGCCAGTCGTGACGCCGAATGGATGGGGCAGATCTACGGCTTCCTTGGTATGTCGGTGGGTACCATCGTGCATGGTTTGTATCATCACGAGCGGCAAAAATCGTACCGAGCAGATATCACCTACGGCACGAACAATGAGTTCGGCTTCGACTATCTGCGCGACAACATGAAGGAGACGATCGAGAAGTACGTTCAGCGAGATTTGCACTTCGCGATTGTCGACGAAGTCGACTCGATTCTCATTGACGAAGCCCGCACGCCCCTCATTATCTCCGGCGAGAGCGACAAACCAGCGGACACCTACTACACCGTGGATCGCTTGATGCCGTCCTTGCGTAAGGACCTCGATTTCGTTGTCGATGAAAAAGCCCATAGCGTGCAACTCACCGATGCGGGGGTCGATCGCGTGGAGCGGCTGCTCGAGTGCTCCAATCTCTATGAGCCCGAGAACGCCGAGCTTCTCCATCATGTAAACCAGGGCCTGCGTGCGCATCGGCTCTACAAGAAAGACGTGAACTACCTTGTCGAAGGCAAGGAGGTCCTTATCGTCGACGAGTTTACGGGTCGAAAGATGGAGGGACGGCGCTGGAGTGACGGCTTGCACCAGGCCATCGAAGCGAAGGAAGGCGTGCCGATTCAGCCCGAGAGCCAAACCCTGGCCACGATCACGTATCAAAACTACTTCCGCATGTACGACAGACTTTCGGGCATGACGGGCACAGCCGATACCGAGTCCGAGGAGTTCCACAAGATCTATGAGCTTGAGGTGATGGTCATCCCGCCGAACCGGCAGATCATTCGCGATGACCACGATGACCTTGTGTACAAGAATGAGCGGGGTAAGCTGCGTGCCGTAGTGGAGGCCATCCGCGAGGCCAACGCGAAGGGACAACCGTTGCTGGTGGGGACCGTAAGCGTCGAAAAGTCACAGGTTATCCATAGTATGCTCGAGCGCGAAGGGATTGATCACAACGTACTCAACGCCAAGCAGCATGAGCGCGAGGCGTCGGTTGTGGCCCAGGCGGGGCGGAAGCACGCGGTTACGGTAGCGACCAATATGGCGGGGCGTGGCACGGACATCATCTTGGGTGGCAACCCCGATATGATGGCGCGGGCCCACTACGACCCCGATGAGTCCCCCGATGAATACAAGAAGCTCTATGCGGGCATCAAAGAACAGTGCGAGCAGGAGCGCCAGGAGATCCTCAAGCTGGGGGGGCTGCTGATCGTCGGGACCGAACGCCACGAGAGCCGCCGGATCGACAATCAGCTCCGCGGCCGTTCGGGACGTCAGGGTGACCCTGGTGCGTCGCAGTTCTTCCTGAGCCTGGAAGATGATCTCATGCGAATCTTCCAAGCCGACCGCATCACCGGACTGATGGAGCGGCTGGGCATGGAAGAGGACGTGCCCATCGAAGCTGCCCTGGTGAACCGAGCCATCGAGAATGCGCAGACCAAAGTCGAAGCGATGCACTTCGACACGCGCAAGAATTTATTCGAGTACGATAACGTGCTCAATGAGCAGCGCAAGGCGATCTATCTGCTGCGGAAGCAGATCCTAGAGGGACGCTACGCGCCTGAGATTCTCGACGACGCAGCTCGGCGTGAACAGGCTGATAAGTTGCCGCCGCCGCCGGAAAAATCGGGGGACCACACCCTCGCTTCCCTCGGTGAGCTCGTGCGCGCGCGTGTCACAAGTATCGTAGATCGCCACGCGCGGTCGGTGATGGGGATGGACGAGGACGAAATCGTCGATGAACACGCATTTCCGCCCGATGGTGTAGACGCTCGGGAACTGACCCACGATCTTTACCGCCACTACGGTGCGCTGGTGCCCCTCGAGGATGTGCGCAAAAATCGGGATGCCGTGATTGCGCGCGCCCTCGAAGTTGTCGCCAAGTCGCTTATCCAACAGCGGGAGAGGATTCACGAGCTTTCCTTCAAGCTGACCGAGTTGCTTGTTACGCGACTATGCCCCGAGGATGTGCACCCAGACGAGTGGGAACTCGAAGGTTTGGAGAAGGAGCTGAAAACCGGTTTTGGGGCGACGACCGACTTGTCGGACGTCGTGGACGACCTCGATAAACTGGTGGCACGTTGCTATGCAGAGGTCGAGGGCGTGCTGAGGCGGCAAGAAGGAGAATTCGGTCTGTACACTTTTCTGTTCTACGTGCGTCAGATCTATCTGCGCGAGATCGACGAACAGTGGATCGGCCACCTCAAGAACATCGAACATCTGCGTACCGGCATCGGCTTGGTGGGGTACGCGACGCGCGACCCCAAAAACGAGTATAAGATCCGCGGCTACAATCTGTTCAAGGATATGTGGGAGAGCATCGAGCAGACCGTGTTGGACCAAGTCTTGCGTATGCGCCTCAGTGAGGACGAAAGACGGAAAGCAGAAGAGGGGGCCGAGTATGAAACCACACTCACTCGAGCCTCCCAGCGTCGTGAACGGGGCGCGGCAAAGCGCCGCTCAAAAGATGCAAACACCACCGACCTGCTGCAAAAAGCAGCACGCCAGGCGGTGCGGCAGTTGGCGGAAAGCTCTCCGAACGCCCGCCGTGCCCAAACACCGGAGGACAAGGCGGCATCGCCTTCGCGCAAGCTGCCGAAGGTGGGTCGCAACGATCCTTGCCCCTGCGGCTCGGGAAAACGCTACAGGAAGTGTCACGGCGCGCGGCAGACTGCGTAAGCTGAACAACGATGTCGCCTCGATCCTCCCGCTAGAGACTCCCCGGTGCGCGGTCGAGGCAGTTCGGGACGCGGCGTCTCGAGGCGGCGGAGGTAACGGTCAGCCTTCGCACTCGAAGGCTGCGGTCGACGGTGGGTCGTTGGCGAACTGGCGGGTCCGAATTGGCCTGCCGGTGGGGGACGTTACGCCAGGGGGGGTGCCGCAAGCTCGCGGCTCGCGGGAGCTCGTGGTACACGGTGAGGGATGCGCGCTTTGTCCCTCGATGTCGGCAGCAAAACCATCGGGCTGGCGCTGAGCGACGAGGGGGGCCGCATAGCGAGCGCGCTCGGCGTGATTTCGCGGAAGGGCCACCAAGCGGATGCACGTGAAGTGCAGCGATACGTCATCGAGCGGGAAGTCGGACGCGTGGTGGTCGGCTTGCCGCTCGAGCTGGACGGCCGATGTGGCCATCGAGCTCGCCTGGTCCAGCGCTTCGTCGAGGTGCTGGAGGCCCGACTCGGAACACCCGTGAACTGGTGGGACGAGCGCTTCTCCACCGCTGCAGCGGAGCGCACACTGTTGGAGGCAGATGTGTCTCGTTCGAAGCGGAAGCGGAAAATCGACGCGCTCGCGGCCCAGTTCATCCTGCAAGGATGGCTGGACGGCCAAGCTGGCAGCGGGGATGCCGAACGCGAAGCGTACGAAGCGTACGAAGCGTACGAAGAGTACGAAGAAGCGCCCGGCGTGTGCGAGACAAAGCGCGACGTGGACCATGGATAGCGTCGCCGAGCGTCGCTGGTACCGACCACGTCGCTCACGGCGGCCACAACAGCTCGCCTTTCTGATCGTATCGGCGACGTTGCTTGTGGGCATGCTTTCGGCTTGGCACGGGTACACAACACTCGCCGGTTACCCGGAGCGACCTGGCATTGGAAGCGATACGAAAGTCACGGTGGAGATCCCTCGTGGCGCGAGTTTCCAGCGCGTCCTCGATTTGTTGGTGGCGTCCAACGTGATCGCCGAGGACGATGCGACGATGTTTAAATTGTTCGTGCTCCATCGAGGTGCCGGCAGTCGCATGACCGCGGGGAAACACGTCATGTGGGCCGGCATGACGCCGCAACAGCGACTCGAAGAACTCACGACGCGGCGCCAGGCCGCGCAGCTGACGATCACGATCCCCGAGGGGAAGAACATGATCGAAGTCGCATCCATTCTTGGCGATGCTGGTATCGGCGAACGGGGCGCCAACGAGGCGGCGATGCGGGACGCTGGGCTGCTTGCGGAGCTCGAGATTCCCGGACCCTCCGCAGAAGGATATCTGTTTCCAGATACCTATCGGTTCAGCAGCGATGTTACCGTACGACAGGTGATCCGCCGTCTCGTACGGCGGCATCGGCAGGTCTACGGCGACCTGAGCCGGCGCTACAGGGAGGCGGAGAGAAGACTCGGGCGAGGCCTGGGTTGGGAACCGCACCAGGTCGTCACGCTCGCCTCGATCGTGGAAAAGGAGACGGCCGCAAAACACGAGCGCCCGCTCATCGCAGGGGTGTTTCTGAACCGCCTGCGGTTCTCGAGTTTTAAGCCAAAATACCTGGCGACAGATCCGACGATTGTTTACGGGTGCACGGTACCGGTGCACAAATCGATAGCTTGCGCGAAGTTCGAAGGTCGTATTCGGCGGATCCAACTCCGGGACCCGGACAACCCGTACAACACCTATACCCACACGGGACTCCCGCCGGGGCCAATCTCTAATCCGGGCCAGGCCGCACTCGAGTCGGTGTTTGCTCCCAAGAAATCGAGGTTCCTCTATTTCGTCTCGCGTAACGATGGTTCTCATAAATTCTCGCGTTCGCGGGCCGAGCATGAGGCAGCGGTGGATCGATACCAGCGCCGTGGGGCGGTCGGAGATGGGACACCCTAGCCTTCGCCCGGATCCGGGCGCCCCCTGTGCTAGCCTGGGGATAGATGATGTTGCGCCGCAGGTCTGCAACTGCCCTCTCATGCGTTCTGGCCACGGTCGGCATGTCGGGGCGTGCGGCGGATTCTCGTGCCGCGAACCGGTCGCCCCCTCTCCCGGTCGCCACGAGCACCGCCGAACTCCCGCGGGCTGCCCTGCTTCCAATCTCTGTCGCGGGCACCATCGCGGACGCGGATCGAGTCGCGTTGACGATGCAGCTTCTCGTCGGGCTTGAGCGAGGCGACTTCGTTGTGATCCCGCCTGAAGTAGTGCGGACGCACGTTCGTGATGCTGCGGAGTGCGCCCGTGCCCGCTGCTTGGTCCGTGTCGCCGACAAGACCGGTGCGACCCATGTCGTCCGTGCCGTTATCACGGGGCGCGATCGCCACTACAAGCTGCAACTCGACTTGGTAGATGGGCGTACGGGATCGGTCATCGCAAGCTCTCGGGACGGGTGCGAGATCTGTGGCGTTTCTGATGTGGGCGACTTGATGGCGAGCGCGGCGGCAGGCCTGAGGAACAAACTCGATGCGCTGGCCACAGGTCCTGCGGCCTTGGTGCTGTCGAGCCGCCCAGCCGGGGCCACGATCATCATCGATGGCGAGATCGTGGGCACGAGTCCGTTGGAGCTGTCGGTCTCCCCCGGGAAACACGTAATCAGAGTGCAGCGCGAGGGCTTCATTTCGGCGGAGCGGGAGTTGGTATTCGTCAATGGTGTCGCCGAGAAGATGTCGTTCGAGCTCGAACGACTCCCCAGCCGGCTTCCCGGGCGAACTTGGGGCTGGGTGTCGCTCGCTGCTGGCGCGGTGGCCCTAGGCACAGGAGTCGCATTTACGGCTGTGCACGCCGACGCCTATCAGCCCGACTGTGATCCCGCAGACGGGAATCAGGACTCGAACCAAGAGTGCCGATTTCTTTGGAATACAAAATGGGGGGGGGTCGCCGCGGCGGCAGCGGGTACAGCATGGATTACCTTTGGCGTGGCTGTGCTGCTCAATCGGCCCGGCGAGCGTGTCCGGGTTGCCGACGAGGAGCGAACGACCCGGCTGGGTATCGGCCCTGGCTCGCTTGTGATCCATGGCCGCTTCTAGTTGAGTGGCGGGTTAGGCGCCAAGCGATCCGGTGGGTTCCCGCGACGCTAGGTTCAGGTGGAAACGACGCTGAACCGCGTGGACTCACCTGAATTCTATCCAAAGAAGAAGAAAGGTAGGCTCTGCCTATGTCCGGCCTCGAAACACTGCTGCGCGCGCTTCCCAAAGTGGAGTTGCACGTGCATCTAGAGGGCAGCATTCGTCCCGAGATGGCGATTCGATTGGCGCAGCGCCGCGGCATCGTACTCCCCGGGATGGATCGCGGGGTGGAGGGATTGCGGGAGGAGTTTCGTTTTACCAGTTTTCAAGACTTCATCCGCCTGTATGTCGTCCTTTCCAGTGCCATGGTCGAGGCGGAGGACTTTGCCGAAGTCGTAGAGGATGTTGCCCAGGCCCTGGCGCGCCAAGGGGTGCGCTACGCAGAAATGACGTTCACACCCATGAGTCACATCGCCCGCGGGGTGGCGGAGGCGACCTTGTTTGCGGGCCTCGCCGAAGGTCGCGTACGTGCTCTCGAAGGCCACGACGTGCAGATTTCCTGGGTTTTCGACATCGTTCGCTGTTTTCCAGATCAGGCGATTCCCACCTTGGAGATGGCGTTGCGCCAGCGCAGAGCGGGAAACTGCGTCGTTGCCCTCGGTCTGGGTGGACCGGAGGGGCCGCAGTGGCCAGCGTGTGCCCCGTTACGCGAGGCCTTCGCACGGGCCAAGGCGGAGGCGCTGCATCGGGTACCCCACGCAGGGGAACAGACGGGTTCCTGGAGCGTCCGCGAGGCCGTCGATTGCTATCACGCGCAACGTATCGGTCATGGATTTCGCAGTGTCGAGGACCCGGCGTTGCTCCACGAGCTTGCCGAAAACGGGATTTCCCTCGAACTGTGTCCGGGGAGCAACGTGACGTTGGGTATGGTTCCCTCCCTGGCGAAGCACCCCCTACCGACGATCGACGCCGCAGGTGTCCGTTGGAGCTTGGCGAGCGACGACCCCCCCATGTTTGGAACATCCTTGCTCGACGAGTATCGAAACTGTGCAACGCAGTGGGGTTGGAGCGCGGAGAAATTGCTGTCGGTGGCAGAGGCCGCGGTCGAGCAGAGCTTCTTGTCCGAGGGGGCCAAACAGGCGCTCTTGGCCGAACAGCGGGAGGTCTTTGCTCGGGAGTATCTTGGAATATTGGCTTAGCTAGGGCCCAGTCCTGCAATGGAATCAGCATAGCTTGAACCGGCCCCGCCGATGGGTACCTCGGTACATTCCGTCCGCGGTCAGGACCCATTGCGGCCTCGGCATTTCGTGACGCACCGCTCCAACATCCTCTGCGCGACTTGAAACCGGCGTGCCCGCGAACCCCGTTTTCAGGTCCGTACATTGCCAAGCCCGGCGGTGTGTCGGCGGCGTCTGTCAGGTAAACCCTGGCGAACGCCAAGGCGGCCGCCCAGACCGCGACTGCCGCGCGAAAGTCCGCATGCCCCAGATAGACCACCAGCCAGCCAGACTCACCGTTGTGGCGCACATGACCGTCGAGCGCCGCAACTCCCGGCGCTCTGCGGCTTGAGCACCTCCAGCCAGCGAGAACCTTCGCTCTCAAAGACCCTGCGTGGGTCTGGTTTTGTTGGGCAGGGGCGCCATCGATCCGGCGATAACGATCCTCTTCGTGCTGTTTTTCCAGTAGAGAGCGGGGGCTGGAGACAATCACGTAGAGAGCGGGGGGCTGGAGACAATCACGCTATGCACGCAAAAATCCCGGCATCGTTTCTGTTGTGAGTCTCGGCGGGCTCCACCCGACATTGGCACACAGGGCAGGTGTCGCGCCTACGCGTGAGGAATGCATGATGATTCCTTACCAGGACATTCGATCAGCTGATCTCCGGCTCAGGGACATCCAGGCCCCAAAGCTGCCCCGATCCCCGAACATGCTCTCTCTCAACTCGAGCCCCTCGTTCGTCGAGCCAACCTCCCGGACCTGGCCGTAGACCGTCGTGGCCGCCATTGCTACGTACATCATGCGGGGCAACCACTGTGCCACTTTGGCTACCGTCCGGATGGCGCCCTGTGGGATTTCGCTATCTACAAGTATTCCTCGGGCCGCTACTCGAACTCTGGCTCACTCCTCCCGAATCGAGGCGCGCC
>JAZGFE010000335.1:0-2498 GCA_036479215.1 Nannocystaceae bacterium
GACCGTCGATACCCGTGTCGGCACGATCCAGTTCGACGTTCCTCAGGTCCGCGATGTTGCGGACGGAGAAGTATTCTACCCATCCTCCCTGGAGCGCGGCGTGGTAGTGCAACATGCGTTCTGTAATTTCAACCGAGGCGGCTGACGGCCAGTGACCGACCGGAAAGCGGTGCACTCACTCCAGTGGTGCACCGCTTTCCGGCCGGTTCTGGCAACGAAGCGCTTCAAGTCGGCGGGCCACCGTGCTCAGCTTTTGTTAACCACAACGAAAGCAGAACCAAGTGACCCACCAACAAGACCGTATCAATCTGGACTCAGCCCTGGAAGCCATCAGCTCAAAAGGCCTGGACGGCATGGCAGACGCCATCCGTATTCTCGTGAACGAGGCGATGCTGCTTGAGCGCAGCTCCTTCCTCGGGGCCGCATCCTACGAACGCACAGAGGACCGCCGAGGCCACAGCAACGGTTTCAAGCCGAAGACCGTCGATACCCGTGTCGGCACGATCCAGTTCGACGTTCCTCAGGTCCGCGATGTTGCGGACGGAGAAGTATTCTACCCATCCTCCCTGGAGCGCGGCGTCCGCTCCGAGCGCGCGCTCAAGCTCGCGATTGCGGAGATGTACGTCAACGGCGTTTCGACCAGGAAGGTGGCCGCGATCACCGAGGAACTATGTGGCGTCAACGTCACTTCGACTCAGGTCTCGAGGGCGGCTGCGCTTCTCGATGACGAACTGCAGCAGTGGCGCGCCAGGCCGCTTGGCAGGTATTCGTACCTGCTGCTGGATGCCCGATACGAGAAAGTCCGGCATGGAGGCTCCGTATCCAGCGCCGCCGTGCTCACCGCCATTGGCGTCGACGAGCTCGGCTTCCGGTCTGTTCTTGGCGTCAGCGTTTCAAGGTCCGAAGCCGAAGTGCACTGGCGTAGCTTCCTCGATGAACTGCGCCAGCGAGGGCTCCACGGCATGAAGATGATCACCAGCGACGATCACGCGGGACTCAAGCAAGCGAGAGTCGCGGTCTTCCCTGGGGTCCCGTGGAATCGCTGCCAGTTCCACCTGCAGCGCAACGCCGTGGGCTACGTCCCGCGGGTGTCGATGCGAGAGGAGGTCGCTCGCGACCTGCGCTCGATCTTCAACGCGCCGACCAGGCCCGACGCGGACCGGCTATTGGAACGCTTCGTGGATAAATATCAGATCGACGCACCGCAGCTCGCTGAGTGGGCGATCGAGAACGTCCCTGAAGGACTTGAAGTTCTTGTGCTACCAGTGAAGCATCAGCGCCGGCTCAGAACGACGAACATGGTCGAGAGACTCAATCGAGAACTCCTGCGGCGCACTCGCGTCGCGACACTATTTCCAAACGACGCGTCGCTGCTTCGTCTCGTCACTGCGGTGGTCATGGAGATCACCGAGGACTGGGAAACCGGGCGCCGCTACCTATCTATGGACGCTGAGTAACCAAGTGGCTCGCCGGCGAAATTACAGAACAGATGTTGCTCTACCGATGCGAGCAGGCAAAGGGTGAGCGGTTTCATGTCTGCTATGGTAGCACGGAGAGCGATGAGCGGAGTCTATCGAGGATTCAGAGAGGGCGGCAATCCACGGGTGCGTTGATCGTGGTGGTGGGGGCTCGTCCTGTTCGAACTCCCAGCCGACGGACGTGGGGACCGTGATTCGCGCTAGTTCGGAAAGAGCTCCGTTGATCGCTTGGGCGAAAGCGCGACGATACTCAGCTTCGACCAGTGGCTGCTATCGCACTGGGTTTCAGTTGGAGCCTTCTCGCAGGCAGCAATTCCATATCTATGAACCTCCGCATCCAAGACATTGTCGCCGACTTTACCGCCCAGACGACCCAGGGCGAGATCCGCTTCCACGAGTGGATCGGTGACAGCTACTGCATCCTGTTCTCCCATCCCAAAGACTTCACTCCGGTCTGCACCACCGAGCTGGGGGCTGCGGCCAAACTCGAAGGGGACTTCAAGCAGCGCAACTGCAAGCTGATCGGATTGAGCATCGATCCGGTGGATCAACACGACGCGTGGGCCAAGGATATCGAGGAGACTCAGGGTGCGCTGCCTGGCTTTCCGATGATCGGCGACACCGACTTGAACGTGGCGAAGCTCTACAACATGCTGCCCGCGGATGAGTCTGGATCCAGCGAGGGGCGCACCGCTGCCACCAACGCCACCGTCCGCACGGTGTTCATCATCGGCCCGGACAAGAAGCTCAAGCTCACCATGACCTACCCGATGAGCGTGGGGCGCAACTTCCAAGAGATCCTTCGGGCGCTGGACGCCATTCAGCTTACCGAGACGCATCAGGTGGCGACGCCGGTCAACTGGCAGAGCGGTGACGACGTGATCATCCCGCCGACGGTGAGCGATGAAGAGGCCACCAAGCGCTATCCCAAGGGCTTCACCACGATCAAGCCCTACCTACGTACCGTACCTCAGCCCTAAGGTGAGAGGGCAATGCCTGTCGTTGGAATCGGCCGCGCGG
>JAZGFE010000336.1:0-3334 GCA_036479215.1 Nannocystaceae bacterium
CGGTGATGGCGACGCCGGTGACGGCGACGCCGGTGATGGCGACGCCGGTGATGGCGACGCCGGTGATGGCGACGCCGGTGATGGCGACGCCGGTGATGGCGACGCCAGTGGGGGCGGCGGCATGGACTGTTCACTCGTCGCTGAGACGGGCCACGCCATCGGGCAGACGCCCACCGACTACAAACTCCAAGATGCTGCTGGCAATGAGCACACTTTGTACGAGTACTGCAACGAGGTGGTCTACGCCGTGACGGGCACGATGTGGTGACCTACGTGAGCCCAAGAAGCGGCCCGTGCGGCCGAATTGATGAAGAGCTATCCTGAAGGCAATGTGAAGTTTTTTTGGCTCCTTTCCCAAAACGCGAGCGCCGGCCCGGCCAGCACGGCGGATGCGGCCGCCTGGGATCAAGAGTTCATGTTTGGCGAACAGGGGATGACGCTGGCCGATCCGGACCAGGAAGGGTTCCGAGCGCTGTTTCCGATGAGTCCCGGGACGGACGGCGCCATGGTGCTCAAAGTGGGTACGATCATTAGCCAAACCCCGAACGTCACCAACCCCGAGGCGGATGTAGAGGCCGCGCTTCCGTAGAAGCCGTCGCTTCGGTTCGCGCTTATGCCCCGATGCGTCGCTCTATCCACGAACCAACCGCCCAGGACCATGTGTGGTGAGTGGGCGGAAGGGCCACGCTCCCACCGATGAACGTCTCTTTTTGGCAGGATCGCTCGCGGGATGCGAGGCATACGGTGGAATTCGTGGTGGGTCGGTGCGGGCATCAGTGGCGCCGGTACGGCGTATTGGTTGGGCCGCCGGGGACACAGTGTAGCTATCGTGGACGCGGGTGAGGTGGTAGGCGGCGCGTCGGCGAGGAGCGGTGGGAGTCGGTGGGAGTCGGTGGGCTGGTTGGCCGCGGGTCGCCCAAGCCTGGTCGTGGTGTGAGCGTGCGGAGGTCCCGTCGCCTCAGCGGAGCACGCGTGCGAACTGATCGGCCTGGCTGAAGCATTCGTTGACGAGGATTTGTGCTTGGTCTAGGGGCATCCCCAGTCGTTCGTTGACGCAGCTAGCGACGTGCGCGATGCAGATTTCGTCGTCTTCGTACGGCATGTCGGCTACGATGGAGATCGGTACGGGCACCGAGTCGTTGACCTCGTGATGAAGACGGACCGCGCGGGCCAACGTGCCAGGTAGCTCCCACACTTCACACAAGAGTCCTCCCGTCTGGGCATGATCCATGCCGAGCGACTTCCTCTCGAGGGAGGCCAGGTCGTGGTGGCCCTGCCGAGCTCGAGAGAGGATGAGCGTGTAGGCCTCGCGGCGCGCCGCGACCAGCATCGGCACGGCCATGTCTTGTAGGAGGCCGACCGTGAAACAGATCGAAGCTTCCTCTGGCTCGTACTTCGCCGCCAAGGTACGCGCTACGATCGCGCGTCTTGCAGCGGTGAGCCAGAAGCGTTTCTGATCGAATCCGGGCACGTCCGGTGCGTTCAGGGCACCGCGTACGCCCACGGAAAGGGCGATGCTCTCTACGTTCAGCGCTCCCAGTAGCCCGACGGCCTGTCGGATGTTGGTCACCGTTCGGCCGCCACCAAACGCGGCCGAGTTCGCCGCCGCCAAGACTCGCACCGACAGTCGTGGGTCGGGCGCGAGAATATCTGCGATCTTTGCTAACCCCTGGTGAGGATCGCGGACCGCGTCGAGGACCGACGCCACCACGGTGGGAAACGAAGGGAGCTCGTAGGCGCCCAGTGTGTCGCGTAGCGCCACGTGGGCCGGCACGCGGTTCTTTCTTACGGCGCTCACGCCCGATCCCGCTCGTTTCGGCTAGGCATGGAGACATGCATATGTGCGGAATTCGGCCGGCGTCCCACAATTTTTGAGCGATCCGACGTGGCTCGCCGTCCCGATGTTGAAATGCCCCGTGGTCAGGGGCATTTCGTCCGCCGATCATCCGTCCACGAGCCGATGAGGAGAGAAGAAAGGCGCGAGTAGCGTCCCGGGGGAAAATGCTGGACTTCAAACGAACCGACATGTAGCTGTTCAAGTAGATGCAATCTCACCTGTGTGTGCGCGCGCCTGGCCTCAGTGGCATCGGATCGCTTCTCCTGGCCGCCGCTTCGTGTAGTCGAACCTCTGCCGATCTCGCTTCTCCGGCCGACGTGCAGGCCGTCGATCAAGTTGATCAAGTTGATCAAGGGCACAGCGACGCGACTGCCGGCGACTCGGATTCGGCGGGAGATGATCTCGACCGCTCGGACGATTCCGGCGAGCGGGACGGAGCGTTGGCTCCATCTCGTTTTGATCCGCCGCAGGCGACGGCCACCGACCAAGACGACCCCCTCGACGGCAGCCGGCTCAAGCTCGATGGCCCAGGGCGGCGACGCGGCAAGAACGAGAACGCCCCCGAAGGCTAGCGCGCTGGGGGGTTTTGCCGAGGGGCGCGGGTCAGGTGGCGGGTTCGCCAGCGACTCGCTCGCTATCACTTCGACGCGGCCTGTCAGGGTCGTGGTTGGCTCCAGATGATGAGATCGTGGAAAACCCCGTCCGCGCTATCGACTTCGAAACGGCTCCACGCTCCGAGGTAGAAGTACCCGTTACCGTTCGGGCCGGTGTCCGCGATGATGTTGAGGGGGCCGGTACCTGCTGCGTCACCATAGCCGCTGACCTCGGCGTCGTTGACATAGATCCGCATATTGCGTTCGCCGAACTCGACCTGGGTGTCCCACTCGACGCGCAGCGACACCGGCCGATCCGCCTGCCAGTCGTCGGAATCGACGTGAGCCTCGGTGAAATGTAGCTTCCCTTCCGCCTCGATCGCGCAGTCGATGTCGTGGTCTGGATGTCCCCGCCAGCGACATCGGATCCCGTCGTCATCCATTTTTCCCAAGGAGAAGAGCTGGTGTGGGGCGCTTTTATCCCAGCCACCACCAGGCTGGTACAAAAATTCAATCGCGCCTCGATCAAGGGGGTAGTTGGCGGTTCCGCCCGCGTGGCGAAGGACCCGCAGATAGGCGCGATCCCCCATGATAGCGATGCCCGAACCCGTCGTGTCGGAGACGAAAGATGTGTTCCCCGTCTCTGAGTGTTGCCCGTCTCCGGCGAGAGGGCGGACGATGGCGTCCCAGTCGTCGAGGGTGCTCTGGAACATGACCCTCTCCCCCTCCAAGTCGCCATCACCCAGGTCGCCATCACTGTCACCCAAGTCGCCATCGCCATCACCCAGGTCGCCATCGCCATCACCCAGGTCGCCATCGCCATCACCCAGGTCGCCATCGCCATCACCCAGGTCGCCATCTCCATCACCCAGGTCGCCATCACCCTCGCCCAGGTCGCCATCGG
>JAZGFE010000337.1:0-6312 GCA_036479215.1 Nannocystaceae bacterium
TCGGGCGCCGAGCCTACCGCTTTGGCTGATCCCTACGGCGCTGGAACCAACCATCAAGGCTCCAGTGCATCGGCTGGTAGTGCAGCAGATGTAAGCAGACCCCGAGCAAGCATAGATTCTTGACAAAGTTACTCCGCTGCAGGATGACCCACATCCAGTCCCAGCCCGGGGGCATCGGCGGAGACCCACCCAGCAGCGCCGGCGCGTGCACGAGGACAGTCACCGCCACCAGGAAGCTCCCCAAGAGCACGGCCGCTTGGCGCACCCGATAGCCGACGACCAAGCTGACGCCTCCGACTGTGAGCACAAGCCCTGCGAGAATCGAACACATACGGGGCGCGGGCATCCAAAGGGGCATGAGCCGCGAGATGAGCTCGTCCGAAAATAAGTGCTCGCCGCCGAGGCCTACGAAGATCGAGCTGAACAGAAGGCGGAACCCCAAGTCGGTCAGGTCTTCGGAGGGACGTCGCATAGGCAGATCTTCGGAGGAGCCAACAAGAAGAGTAGGATGCCTACCTCCCAATCGCGCCCAGGTCCCGAAAGGTGTCACATGCGGGCTGGAATTCCCAATGAGGCGTTCGCATCAGGAGGCCGCGATAAGGACACGCCCACACGCCCACACGCCCACGCGCCCACGCGCCCACGCGCCCACGCGCCCACGGCGAGCGGATGCTATCATCTACCGTGCCCCCCCCCGCCGCGAAGGTACAGCGGACAACCACGACGCCCAGCACTCACCGCTTCGCGGCACTGATCGCCCACATCCTCGATCACCCTCGTGGCGCGCTTCTCTTGTTGTTGCTCGCCGCTGGGGCGGCCCTCACGGGTCTCCCTAGGCTGCGAATCGACTTCTCGTCGGAGGCTTTCTACGCCTCGGACCACGCTTCGAAAACGAAGCTCGATCTGTTCCGCGACGCGTGGGGACCCGACGATGACGAACTGCTCGTCGTGATTCAAATCCACGAAGGTAGCCTCCTGGACCGGGGGCCCCTCGAGGTGATCCAGCAAGTCGCCGACGAACTCGCCGCGACGGCCGGTGTGCATGCGGTACACGCACTACCGGGACAACCCATGCCTCGCGCCGACCACCCTGCGAGCGAATACGGCGAGAGCGTGCTGCAATCACGAGTCGCGCGGGATCGTGGAGACAGACAGGCGCTGGAAGATTGGCGCAGGGACCTGATGCGCAGCGCATCCCTTGTGCCTCTGTTCATCTCGAGAGACCAAAAGCACTCGGCGATGATCATTGAGCTACGGACCAGCTCGGATCGCGTGGAAGCGATTCGACCCACCCTCGCCGAAGTCACGACGCGATTGCGCGAGCGCTCGTTGTCTGACGGCATCACGTACCACGTTGCCGGAATCCCCGCCGTCCGCGTGGCCTTCACGGAGTTGGTAATCCACGACCAGAAGCGACTCGGCCCGCTGACGTTGATGCTAGCCGGATTTTTGCTCTTGGTCTTCTTCCACCGCACCCATGCAGTGCTCATTCCGGCTTTGGCGGCCGCCTACCCCCTCCTGATCTTGCTGGGCGTCATGGGTGCGAGCGGCATCGCTATCGGACTGCTCAACCAGGCTCTGTTCACTATACTCCCTGTCTTGGCAGTGGCGGATGCAGTGCACTGGGTGGCTCGCTTTCACGAAGAAGCCGCTCGCGAGGAAAATGCCACCGCCTACTGGACGCGCCAGCAACGGCGCGCGACCATCGTATCTGCCGGCAGCCACGTCGCACAAAGCTGCTCGCTCACCACTCTCACCACGGCGGCTGGTTTCTTTTCTCTACTCGCTACCGATATCCCTCTCCTGCGAGAGTTCGGGCTCTTGGCCGGCGGCGGAATCATCGTCGCGTACCTCAGTGCCCTCGTAATCGTCCCGATATCCCTCGATCGGGTCTCCGGTCGCCCCTCGGACAGGCGCCGAGCCCCGGAGCGCAAAGGTGCTCAGCGCCGCCTCCCCTTCCCACATTCGACGCTGGAACGCTGTGCGCGACTCGTCACCACTCGACCTCGCCTGGTGATCGCCTTGGGTATTTCCGTCATCTCGACCGCCGCCATCCTGGCGCAAAACATACGGGTGGACAACTCCCTGATGTCGCTCTTGCAAGACAACCACCCCGTGCGGACCGCGAGTCGACTCGCAGATGAGCAGCTTGGAGGCGTCTTCTCCCTGGAGCTAGACGTTCGTTCGCAGGATCAAGAGCCGTTCAACGGAGAGTTCTATGCCGAGGTAGAGCGATTTGAAGGGTGGGTGCGACAGCAGCCGAGCGTCCGCGTCGTGTTGTACCCGGGAATGGGCGAACGACCCGCGGAGGACGACCCCTGGCTCCGAGATGGAGGGCGCCGAGCTCGGATCAGCATACGAACCGAGAACCGCGGTGCACAAGCCTTCGAGGCCCTCGCACGCGACATCGAAGACGAGCTCGAGCGTCGAGACTGGGCAGCGTCCGGCTACCATGTCGCGCTCACCGGGAGCACCTACCTCGCCTACCAGGGCGTCAATCGCATCACCCACGAACTCCAATCGAGCTTCGTCTTAGTGCTGGCAGTCGTGATGCTCGTGATCTCCGTCCTGTTCCGTAGCCTCCGCGTCGCGCTCATCACCGCGCCGGCGAATATCGGTCCGTTGCTCGTCGGCCTCGGCACGATAGGATGGGTCGGCTGGGTCCTCGATCCGCTGTCCGCGGTGATCCTAGCTCTCGCCATCGGCATCGCAGTGGATGACACGATCCACCTACTGGCGCGTGTCCGCGAAGAACTCGCATCGGGTCATGACCTCCCGATCGCGGTCCGCAACGCCCTCACCGGATGCGGTCGCGCCCTCATCGTGACCACGCTGGTACTCAGCGCGGGGCTGTCCGTGAACCTGTTGTCTTCATTCCCGCCTTTGGCTCAACTCGGCCTACTGGGAAGCGTCGTGATGCTCGCCGCCCTAGTCTTCGACCTGCTCCTCCTGCCCGCATGCTTCATCGTGTTCCCGGCTGCGATCATCGGATCCGATTCCGGCCGACGCGGTCGGCAGCGGCCCCGCGATCGCCCCTAACCCGATCCAGGTCGGGCACTCCCAAGCTCCACCGGAGCCACCCTACCAGGGGAGCTCCTCGCCATTTGCATGCTCGAAGCACCCGGTATTGTCCAGCGACAACACGTCGAAACGCGCCATGAGCCGCGACGCTGCGACCTCCGGCGTGACATCCCCCGCATGGCCGGTCATCTCTGTCTGTACATAGCCAGGATGGAACAGGCCGACCGCGATTCCTCGAGCTCGCAGATCGACCGACAGCGATTTTCCGGCTGCGTTCACGGCCGCCTTCGACATGCGATACCCGTACGATCCCCCGGACCCGTTGTCTGCCATCGATCCCATGCGACTAGTAAGAATGGCGATCTTACTTCCGCGTTCGAGACTCGTCAGCAGCGCAGCGCTCACGCGAAGCGGGCCTAGAGCGTTGACCTCGAACTGCGCTTGGATCTGCTCCCAGTTCGGTTGGTCCAACGACGAACGCCGCAAAAGACCCGCGTTATTCACGAGCATCGAAAGCTTGTCCGCCCCTAGCTGCTCGGACAGACGAGCCACGGAGCGCTCGGAGGTCACGTCGATGCCAACGATCGTCTTCACGCCGAGGGCCACCAACTCGGCGGACGGCGTACGACACACGGCGATGACCCGATCGCCGCGCGACTGAAACTGCCGGCAAAATTCGAGACCGATCCCTCGGTTGCTGCCCGTTACGAGAACCGTGCGCTGTGACATGACAGGGTTTTCCTCCACGCTACGGAGGAATGCAAGCGAGCGCACACGTCCTACCTCACCGAGCGCCCTGAGCCTCGCGTAGCCGTCCTCCACGCGGATCCCAGGGAAAAGATCCGGTCGACCCGGTGGGCCCGGCCCTTGTCCTGCCCGCTAGCGACGGCCCAGACCAGACACCCGGAGGGTCCCCGATCGACCCCCCCCCGCTCACGCTCCGCGCCAACTCACCCTGACGGGGCCCACCCACACAGCGTCACGCCGAGTCTCACCCTCGCACCGAGTCTCCCCCTCGCGCCTGGCCCGGCCCTCTCCTTGGCGTTCGTCGCCCGGAGGTCGGTTCATATGGTCCGCCGCACAGCGGCCGCACGCTTCTTGCGACTGTCGGCAGTCCTGCTTCGCCTCCCGACACAATCGCTCATAGTGGGGGCTGCCGGAGTGATCCTCAGCGATCCGGCACAATTGTTCTTGGATGGAGCAGATGGACACAGACAACGAGCACACCTTTTCGCACCGCGAGGCATCGCCACGCGATGCCCGCACACCCGTCACCAGCTGTTCCGACAATTTCCGCCGTCGCATGTGCAACTCATCCGCGGCGTCCTCTTCGCCCCAACCCTGGGGCTGATCGCCTCTTGGGGGCATGTTCGTTCCCCGTGGAGCCACGGAGCCCCCGGCCTGACTTCCGGACACACAACCTCCCAGAAACACGACCCCTGCCAACAACAACGTGCCCGTGCCCCGAAGCTTCACCAGCTTCATCGCGCGACCTCGCGCTCTTGGAGTTTGATCATCAAACTGATCGCCCGCGAGTAGGAACCGGCAGCCAGCGCATCGTCGCCCATATCGTACGCTGCGTGCCCCAACACCACCAACGCGCGCGCCGTGGCGTGGTCGAGGGCCAACGAACGAGTCGGTGCCAGCAACGGGAGCAACAGCCGTCGCGCCTCTTGGGCGCCTTGCGGTGTGCGGACGAGCTGCTCAGAGAGTCGGGCAGCGAGCTCAAGCTGCAACAACTCGGCCTCTCCCTGCGGCGCCCCTTTTTCGTAGCCAAACCCGAATCCGGGCAGAGGGAGCGCAAGCCCCTCGCGCAGGATCTCGACGAGCCGATCGTGCCCAGCGTCGTGGGCCAGATCCGCCCGACGATGGATATCCGCGATCCCCTCAGCATATTCCAGACGCGCCGTGCTCGGCGTCGCTGGCAACACCACGTGCGCAGAAAGGCGTGCGTCGGGGGTCTCCTCGAACGCGTCGGGCAAACCCACGGGCGGAGAGCACGAGAGCAGGCAACCGCAAAAAAACAGGCCGAGCCCCCGTGCTCGTACCGCGATGCCCCATCGCTTCATCCGCGGCCCCCGAGTCGTCGCGCGTAGCGGCGTGCCATCTCCGTAGCACGCTGGGATTCACGACCGCGGACGGGACCCAATTGGCCCAACGCCTCCTCCGCCGAGGCACGCAACCGCGATGTTGTGTCGCGGATACCCGAGTCCCGATCTGACCTCAACTGTGCCGGTCGCCAGAAAACGGCCAGCACCGCCGCTGCAATCATCGCCGTAGCCGCCAACCAGACGGCACGCCGGGAGGTCCGCGCAGACCGCTCGTCGAGACGACGCTGGATCACTCGCCAGACTCGCCGACGCGCCAACTCTCCCAGCTCTCCCGTTTCTCCGGCCACGGCCTCCCCGGACCGCCGCGCACTAAATTCACTTCGAAGCGTGGAGACGTCGGTGTGATCTGCCAGGCCCGCTCGCGCACAGAGGGCCACCTCCTCCGCGTCGAGCGGTGGCTCGCCGAGGCGTCTCAACTCATCGTCCAGCGGATGCCCCTGGCTCATAGGCGCTCCGAATTCGCACCCGCAGCAGAGGAACCGTACTGTTGATTGTATTTCCTGCAAAATGCCTTGCGGGCGCGACAAAGCAGCACGTCCAAGGTACCCACGCTCACTTCGAGCAGCTCGGCCGCCTCCTCACGCGATCTCTGTTGGACCATGCGCAGCTCCAGCACCTTCCTGTAGCGCGGGATCAGCAAAGCCATGCACGCTGCGACTCTCCCCTCTAGGACCCGAGAGGTATCACGTGTCGCCACGACCCACTCGGCATCAGACGCCTCCGTCTCGTCGGGCATGCGCTGTTCGTAGCCCTCCGGCCACGGCGCCACGCGTCGAGCACGACGCAAATGATCGAAGCATTTGTTTTTGCCGATACGCATCAGCCAGGGCAAAATGCCACGCCCTCGCCACTCAAAGTCCCCGATTTTCTCGAGCGCGCGCACGAACGTATCCGCCAGCAGTTCCTCCGCCAGCGCTGGATTGCGCACAAGAGGCGTGATGGCTTTCCGGTACACCTCGTCCGCCAGGCCCTCATAGAGCGCCTCGAAGGCCGCGCGATCTCCCGCGCGCGCGCGTTCCACGAGAATCCGCTCTTCGCCCACTCGAAACCTGTCCGGGTGTGATCGATAGGTCTTGATAGGCGTGCCGAAGGGTGCCGCGCGGTTTTGGCGCCTCCCTCGCTTGGCCGCAAGTACGTAGGCCCGTATGCACAAATGGCAGTCCTCGTCGTCGCGAGAACT